>NZ_VRUX01000229.1:0-6519 GCF_008039885.1 Methylobacterium sp. WL103 | reverse complement strand
CGTGGCGCACCGCACCCCGGTGTTGACCTCGCGCACCGCCGACGAACGCACCGGGGCGAGCCTGTTCTTCAAGGCGGAGAACCTGCAGCGGGCCGGCGCCTTCAAGTTCCGCGGCGCCTACAACGCGATCGCGGCGCTCGACGACGACGCGCGGGCGCGCGGCGTCATCGCCTATTCCTCGGGCAACCACGCCCAGGCGATCGCCCTGGCGAGCCGCATCCTGAACGTGCCGGCCACCATCGTGATGCCGGAGGACGCGCCGGCGATGAAGGTCGCGGCGACCCAGGGCTACGGCGCCGAGGTGGTGCGCTACGACCGCTACACCCAGGATCGCGTCGCCCTCGGGCGGACGTTGGCGGAGGCGCGTGGCCTAACCCTGATCCCGCCCTACGACCATCCGGACGTGATCGCCGGCCAGGGGACGCTGGCCCTCGAGTTGATCGAAGAGACCGGGCCGCTCGACATGCTCGTCGTCTGCCTCGGCGGCGGCGGCATGCTGTCGGGCTGCGCGCTGGTCGCCGCCGAGCGCGCGCCGGGCTGTTTGGTCGTCGGCGTCGAGCCGGAGGCCGGCGACGACGGACAGCAATCGTTCCGCGCGGGGCGGATCGTGACGATCCCGGTGCCGCGGACCATCGCCGACGGCGCGCAGACCACGTTCCTCGGATCGATGACCTTCCCGATCATTCAGGAGCGCGTCGCCGACATCGTCACGGTGACGGATTACGAGCTCGTCGCCACGATGCGCTTCTTCGCCGAGCGCATGAAGCTCGTCGTCGAGCCGACCGGCTGCCTCGCGGCCGCGGCGGTGATGCACGGCCGCCTCGACGTGCGGGGCAAGCGCGTCGGCGTGGTGATCAGCGGCGGCAACATCGATCTCGCGTCGTTCGCCCGCCACGTGGCGGGTTGAGGCCGGTGCGCGCCCTCGTCCTTTTCTGCGCGGGCCTGTGGGCCGGCGCCGCGCGCGCTGAGGACATTACCTTCGAGGCGGAGGCCTGGCCCTACAGCGCGATCGGCAAGCTCAACGTGGTGCTCGGCACCAACCGCCTGCAATCCTGCACCGCGACCCTGATCGGACCGCGGCTCGCGCTCACCGCCGCCCACTGCCTGTGGGACGAACCGCGCAAGCGCTGGGTCAACCCTGGCGTGGTCCACTTCGTGGCCGGCTATCGCCAGGGCACCTACCGCGCCCACAGCCTGGCCGCCGCCTACCGCAAGCCGGACGACTACGCCTACGCCTACGGCACCGCGCAACCGAACATGCAGGCCGACTGGGCCCTCGTGGAGCTCGTCGAGCCGATCCCCGGCACGCCGCTGACGCTGGAGGATGCAGCCCCCGACGCCGACCCGGCCGCGATCCGGCGCGAGATCCGGCGGGCCGGCTACAGCCGGCTGAAGCCGCAGCTGATGACCGCGCAGGGGCATTGCAGCGCGTGGCGAAACCCCGGGCCGGCGCCCCTCCTGCTGCACGATTGCCGCGCGGTGCCCGGCGAATCCGGCTCGGCGCTGCTGCAGGTCGAAGGCGGACGCCCCGTGGTGGTCGGCGTGCTCGTAGCGGGCAACCCGGAGGAGGGGCGCACCCCGTCCGTCGCCGTGCCCACCGCCGCGTTCCGCGAGATCGCCATGGCGATGCTGAAGGCGCAAGCCCAGCTGCGCTGATGCAACCGTCGGTTCACCACAACGCCAAACAATTCGGGCGCCACAAAATCCGCGCCTTTCGGACAGAGCTTGGCCGGAACCCGTCGCATCGGCGGGGCGACGGGCTGGGAGGCGGGACGGCATGCAGGGTGTTCGGGCGAGATGGACGGTGCCGGCCCTGTCGGTCCTGCTGCTCGGACCGAGCCTCGGCGCCTGCAACACCAGCGCGAACACCGCCCTCGTCACCGGCGCGACGCACGGCAAGCCGATGGTGGTGTCCGACGCGGAGCGCGACTGCCTCGGCCGCGCGATGTACTTCGAATCGAACCGCAGTGACCCCGAGGGCCTTCTCGCGGTCGGGACGGTGGTGATGAACCGCCTGGAGAACGCCGCCTTCCCGAACGGCGGCATCTGCTCGGTGGTCGGCCAGCCACGGCAATTCGCGGCCGGCGTGCTGACGAAGCCGATGGCGGAGAAGGACCTGTCGAAGGTCGCCGACGCGGCGGACGCGATCCTGGCCGGCGAACGCCACCCCAAGGTCGGCCGGGCGATGTACTTCCACACCGCCGGCCGGAAATACCCCTACGACAACATGCACTACGTGGCGGTGGCAGGCGGCAACGCCTTCTACGAGAAGCGCAAGGCCGGCAGCCTGAGCCAGACGCCGCCTCCCGCCCCGACGGCGATGGCCTTTGCCGAGACAATCCCGGCCGAGGCGATCCACGCCGCCCAGACCCTCGCCGTGTCGGCGCCCGCGCAACCTGAAGTCGCGGCCGCCCAGACGGTGCTGGCCGAACCCGCCCGCGACATCTGCCAGGTGGCGGGCCTCGGCGCTGCCCCGGGCGGCGGCTAGAGCATTTTTCAGCGAGGTGGATGCCGGCTCGCGTGAGGAAAATGCGACCACACAACAAGATAGAGCATGTTCGGTGATCCAGAGATCACCGAACATGCTCTAAGTGTTTGATCCCAGGGTTTGATGGTGCGATCTTCACGTCTGAGTGGAGGGACGCGTTATGGGCCAGGTTCTTCACGGCAGCGCCACGACGACGGAGGCGATCCGTCGAGCGATCCAGCATAGTCAAGCGAGCCTGAGGGCACTCTCGAAGCGCTACGGGATCAACCAGAAGACGGTCTCAAAGTGGCGGCAGCGGACCTCGGTCGCCGACCAGCGCACGGGGCCGAAGGATCCGCGTTCGACGGTGTTGTCACTGGAAGACGAGGCGATCGTCGTCGCCTTTCGCCGTCACACGCTCCTGCCGCTCGATGACTGCCTCTACGCGCTCCAGGCGACGATCCCGCACCTGACCCGTTCGTCGCTACACCGCTGCCTGCAGCGCCACGGCATCAGCCGATTGCCGGAGGTCGACGGCGACAAGCCCAAGCGCTCGCGCTTCAAGGCTTATCCGCTCGGGTACTTCCACATCGATCTGGCTGAGGTTCACACGGCGGAAGGGCGGCTCTACCTGCTCGTCGCCATCGACCGCACGACCAAGTTCGCCTTTGTCGAGTTGCACGAGAAGGCGACACGGCGGGTCGCAGGCGACTTCCTTCGCCATCTCATCGAGGCCGTGCCCTACAAGGTGCACACCGTGCTCACCGATAACGGCACCCACTTCACGACACCCGGCAACGTTGCCTCGGCCGCCTCCATCATCAGGCAAGCGATCGCGGCCGGCGAAACATTCCGAGCCCACAGCTTCGAGGCCGCCTGCGCTCGCAACGATATCGACCATCGCCTGACCAAGCCGCGGCACCCCTGGACCAACGGTCAGGTCGAGCGGATGAACCGAACGATCAAGGACGCGACGGTCAAACGCTACCACTACGACAGCCATGAGCAGCTTCGCGCGCACCTGGCCGACTTCGTCAGCGCCTATAACTTTGGCCGCCGCCTCAAGACCCTGCGTGGCCTCACGCCCTACGAGGCCATCTGCAAAGCATGGTCCGCCGAGCCGGGCCGCTTCAGGTCAAACCCGCTCCACCAAATCCCGGGACCAAACATCTAGGCCTTCACGACCTCGGTGAAGTCCGACCACTGCTCGACCCGGAACGCGCGGATGTCCCGGACCGAAGGCGCGAACCAGGGCAATGACTTCAGGGCCATGATCGCCGTGAACAGGACGGCCATGTCCTCGATCCGGCTGACGTAGAGGCTGCCCTGAACCCAGTCGAAGCCATGCCGGGCGAGTGTCGAGCGGATGTCGGCGTGGGCCTGAGAGACACCTTTCGGATGGGTCGCCTGCACCTCCGCGACGCTCAGGTCGAACGCGATGGCGAACATCACGCCTCGTCGTGATCGTGGAGGATGTCGCGCAGGGGGTAATCCAGCTCCTCGCCCGTCTCCAGGACACGCACGCGCATCAGCTGGTCGCCCGTGGTCGTGACGGATCCGGTCGCAACCACCTCGTAGGCGGGACCGGTCGGCCCGAACCGGCGCCAAGTCCCGATCAGGCTTCGCGATGTGGACTCGGAAGGAATCGCGGTCTCACGCATGGGCAGATCCTGTCATAGCCTTCGCAGGAAGACGAGGCCGCTTGCAGGCGGCCTCGTTTCCACGATCAGGGGGCGGGCTCGACCGGATGCTGCCCGTCGAGCACCGCATCGGTGCTCGGCACGCTCTCGGCGACGGCCTCCGCCCGGCGGAGGTCGGGCGAGGTCGCCTCGGCGACGAAGCTCGCCACGGCTTCGCCGAGCGGCAGCGTCCGGGTCTGCTGACTGCCGAGGCGGCGGGTCGAGACCGTGCGCTCCTCGGCCTCGCGGCGCCCGAGCGCCAGGATCACCGGCACCTTGGCGAGCGAATGCTCGCGGACCTTGTAGTTGATCTTCTCGTTGCGCAGGTCCGCCTCCACCCGAAGGCCGGCGCGCGTCAGCGCCCGCACCACGTCGCGCGCGTAAGCGTCCGCCTCCCCGGTGATGGTGGCGACCACCACCTGGACGGGGCTGAGCCAGAGCGGGAAATGGCCGGCGAAGTGTTCGATCAGGATTCCGGTGAAGCGCTCCATCGAGCCGCAGATTGCCCGGTGCACCATCACCGGCGGCACCTTCTGGCTCTCGGCGTCGACGTAGAACGCGCCGAAGCGCTCGGGCAAGTTGAAGTCCACCTGCGTGGTGCCGCACTGCCAGTCGCGGCCGATGGCGTCGCGCAGCACGTACTCGAACTTCGGTCCGTAGAAGGCTCCCTCGCCCGGGTTCACCTCGGTGCGGATGCGGCCGCCCGATTGCGCCTCGATCTGCGCCAGCACACGGGTCATCACCTCTTCCGCATGGTCCCACAGGGCGTCCGAGCCGACGCGCTTCTCGGGCCGGGTCGAGAGCTTCACCACGATCTGGTCGAAGCCGAAGTCGGCGTAGGTCGAGAGGATCAGGTCGTTGATCGTCAGGCACTCGTCGGCGAGCTGGTCCTCGGTGCAGAAGATGTGCGCGTCGTCCTGGGTGAAGCCGCGCACCCGCATCAGGCCGTGCATCGCGCCGGACGGCTCGTAGCGATGGACCACGCCGAATTCCGCCATGCGCAGAGGCAGATCGCGGTAGCTCTTCAGGCCGTGCTTGAAGATCTGGACGTGGCCCGGGCAGTTCATGGGCTTGAGCGCGAACCAGCGCTTGTCCTCGGCCTCGTCGCCCGCGGATTGGGCCGCGAACATGTTCTCCCGGTACCATCCCCAATGGCCGGAGGTCTCCCACAGGGCCTTGTCGAGGATTTGCGGCGCGTTCACCTCGCTGTAGTCGCCCTTGAGGCGGCGGCGCATGTAGGCGATCAGCTCTTGGAAGATCGTCCAGCCCTTGGCGTGCCAGAACACCACGCCCGGCCCCTCCTCCTGGAAGTGGAACAGGTCCATCTCCCGGCCGAGCCGGCGGTGGTCGCGGCGCTCGGCCTCCTCCAGCCGGTGCAGGTAGGCGTCGAGGTCTTCCTTCGTGGCCCAGGCGGTACCATAGATGCGGGTCAGCATCGGGTTGTCGGAATTGCCGCGCCAGTAGGCGCCGGCGACCTTCATCAGCTTGAAGGCGGTGCCGACCTTGCCCGTCGAGGTCATGTGCGGGCCGCGGCACAGGTCGAACCAGTCGCCCTGCCGGTAGACCTTCAGGTCTTCGCCAGGCGGGATCGCATCGACCAGCTCGACCTTGTAGGCCTCGCCGCGGTCGGCGAACACCTTGCGGATGTCGTCGCGCTTCCAGACCTCCTTGGTGAAGGGCGCGTCCCGGCCCATGATCTCGCGCATCTTCGCCTCGATCGCCGGGAAGTCCTCCGGCGTGAACGGCGTGTCGCGGGAGAAGTCGTAGTAGAAGCCGTTCTCGATCACGGGGCCGATCGTGACCTGCGTGCCCGGCCACAGCGCCTGCACCGCCTCCGCCAGCACGTGGGCGCAGTCGTGGCGGATCAGCTCCAGCGCCCGCGGGTCGGTGCGGTCGAGGAACTCGATGCGCGCGTCACGCTCGATCGTGTCGGAGAGGTCGGAGACGACGCCGTCGAGCGCCATCGCCACGGTGCGCTTGGCCAGCGATTTCGCGATGCCCTCGACGACGGCCCGTCCGGTCACGGCCTCGTCGTAGGCGCGGGTGTTGCCGTCGGGGAACGTGAGGATGGGCATCGCTGGAAATCTCCGGGCTCACTCCTGCGTACGCGGCAGGTAAGCGATCGAGGGCCGAACCGCGTGGGGCGCGGGAGCGGCCGTTTAGACCGTTTCGCGGGTGGAGGGAACGCCGCGGCGCCGGCCGGGCGCCCTACCCAATAAAGAACCCCGCGCGGTCCTTCGACCGCGCGGGGCTGATGGTGCCGTCGGGATCGCTCCCGCGGTCGGCTTACTCGGCCGCGATCTGGTGGGCCTGCGAGCCGTCCGTATAGGTCTCGGGCGTCAGGCGCTTGCCCGGGGCGGCGCGGCCCGGCAG
>NZ_VRUX01000228.1:0-6554 GCF_008039885.1 Methylobacterium sp. WL103 | reverse complement strand
GCGCCGGCCAGGGCGTCGCCTGCGGCCGCGATGGCGCCTGAGCGGTCGCGGTGGGCGCCGCCGGTCGCCTCGGGAACGATGGTGTCGATGATGCCGAGGCGCATCAGGTCCTGCGCGGTGATCTTCATCGCGGTGGCGGCGTCGGGCGCGCGGCCCTGGTCGCGCCACAGGATCGAGGCGGCGCCCTCCGGCGAGATCACGCCGTAGATCGCGTGCTCCATCATCAAGACGCGGTTGGCGGTGGCGAGCGCGATGGCGCCGCCCGAGCCACCCTCCCCGATCACCAGGGCGACGTTGGGCACGCCGAGGCCGAGGCAAGCCTCCGTCGAGCGGGCGATGGCCTCGGCCTGCCCGCGCTCCTCCGCCTCGATGCCGGGAAAGGCGCCGGCGGTGTCGACGAAGGCCAGCACCGGCAGCCCGAAGCGGTCGGCGAGCTCCATCAGGCGCACCGCCTTGCGGTAACCCTCGGGCCGCGCCATGCCGAAGTTGTGGCGCAGGCGCGTCTCGGTGGTCGCGCCCTTCTCCTGGCCGAGCACGCAGACCGGACGGCCGCGGAAGCGTCCCATGCCGCCGACGATCGCCGCGTCCTCGCCAAAACCGCGGTCGCCGGCCAGCGGCGTGAATTCCTCGATCAGCCCGGCGCAGTAATCGACGAAATGCGGGCGCTGCGGATGCCGGGCGACCTGCGTCTTCTGCCAGGGGGTGAGGTTGGCGTAGATCTCGGCCAGCGCCTGCGCCGCCTTCGCCTCCAGCCGCCCGACCTCCTCGCTGATCGCGACCGCGCCGTCGCGGGCGCCGACGGCGCGAAGCTCTTCGAGCTTCGCCTCCAGCTCGGCCACGGGCTTCTCGAAATCGAGGTAGGAGCGCATCGCCGCCATCGTCGTCACAGGACTCCCATCCGAAGGCCGGAGCGGCCGCGGGTGCAGGTGCCGGCGGCCCCGGCCGCGAACGGCGCGAGGTGTTGGCGAAGCGTGGACGGGTGTCAACCGGCGGTGCGGCGACGTCGGGGCGAGCGGAGGCGGCTCGGCCGATGTCGGCGGGTGTCAGGCCGCCTGGGCCTCGACACGGTTCCGGCCCGAAGCCTTGGCGCGGTAGAGCGCGAGGTCGGCCCGCTTCAGCATCTCGCCGGGGCCGACATCCTCGGGCCGCCGGTTCGCGACGCCGATCGAGACGGTGACGGCGACGCTGCGGGTGTCGCGGTGAACCTGAAACGGCGTGCCCTCGATCCGCTCGCGGATGCGCTCGGCGATGGCGTAGGCCTCGGAGAGCCCGGCGTCGGGGAGTAGGATGACCACCTCCTCGCCGCCGTAGCGGGCGACGATGTCGATGGTGCGGGTGTGCAGGCGCACGCGCTCGGCGAAGGTGCGCAGCACCTCGTCGCCGGCCTCGTGGCCGTATGTGTCGTTGATCGCCTTGAAGTGGTCGATGTCGAGGATCAGCCCGGCCACCGGGCGCTCGCGCAGCCGCGGATCGGCGAACAGGCCGGCGAGGTGATTGTCGAGGTAGCGCCGGTTGTGCAGGCCGGTGAGCCCGTCGGTGACGGCCATCTCCATCGAGGCCTGCACGGCGCCGCGCAGCACCTCGGAGAAGCGCTTGCGGCGGATCTGCGTCCGGACCCGCGCCACCAGCTCGTTCCGGTCGACCGGGCGCAGGAGGTAGTCGTGCACCCCGAAATCGAGGCCGCGCACGATCCGGGCGCGGTCATGCGCCTCGGCCACCATGATCAGCGGCACCTGCCGGGTGCGCTCCAGGCTGCGCAGCTGGCTGCACAGGCGCAGCCCGTCGAAGCCTTCGAGGTCGAGGCTGACGAGCACGAGGTCGAAGTTGCCCTCGGCCGCCACGTGGATCGCCGCCTGCGGGTCGGCCTCGACCGTGACCGTGTGGTACTGGCCGAGCGCCGCCGCCATCCGCTCGGCCGAGCCGCGCCGGTCCTCGACCAGCAGCAGGCTGGCGTTGAGGCCGGTCTCGGCGGTCGCGAGCGCCAGCGGGTCGCCCATGCCGAACTCGCGCGAGGCCAGCGCGCGGCTGCGTAGCTCGTCGGTGACGGCCTTGAGGCGAACGAGGCTGCGCACACGGCTGAACAGGGCGGTGTCGTCGATCGGTTTCGTCAGGAAGTCGTCGGCGCCGGCGTCGAGGCCCTTCAGGCGGTCCGAGGGCTGGTCGAGGGCCGTGACCATCACCACCGGCAGGTGCGCGGTGAGCGGGTTGTTCTTGAGGATGCGGCAGACCTCGAACCCGTCCATGCCGGGCATCATCACGTCGAGCAGGACGATGTCGCACAGACCCTTCTCGCAGATCGCGATCGCGTCCGGGCCATTCATGGCCGCGACGGTGTCGAAATATTCCAGCGCGAGCTTCGTCTCCAGAAGCTTCACGTTCGGGAAGAGGTCGTCGACGATCAGGACGCGGGCCGACATCGTTCCTCGCACAAAATTTCAGCGGGCGATCGAAGGCGCCGGCGAGGGCTCGATCCGAACCCTACTTGTCGGCAAGATACGTGCGAACTGTTGCCAAAAACTTCGCGACGGAGATCGGCTTGGACAAATAGGCCTCGCAGCCCCCTTCGAGGATGCGCTCCTCGTCGCCCTTCATGGCGAAGGCGGTGATCGCGACGACCGGAATGTGCTTGAGGTCGTCGTCCTCCTTGAGCCATTTGGTCACTTCGAGACCCGAGACCTCTGGGAGCTGGATGTCCATCAGGATGAGGTCGGGATGGTGGGCGCGGGCGAGCTCGATCGCCTCGATGCCGTTGGCCGTCTTGAGGGTCGCATAGCCATGGGCCTCCAACAAGTCGTTGAAGAGCTTCATGTTCAGTTCGTTGTCCTCGACGATGAGCACCGTCTTCTTCATCACGCTTCGATCCCGGTGCCGCCGCGCGTCCTTTACGGGACGTTACCCGACTTCCCTCCTTTGTAAGCGCCAGATGTTGATGAATCGCAAATCACTTCAAGACGATGGGTCCGGGCGAGCCACCGGAGCGGACCACAACCTGGCCGTGGACGTGCTCGGCTGGATCGTCGCCGACGAGGACCGGCTGTTCCCGTTCCTGAACGCCACCGGCCTGTCGCCCGAGACCGTGCGGGCGTCTCTGTCCGACCCGGCGTTCCTGGCGGGCGTCCTCGACCACGTCATGGGCGACGAGGGTGTCCTGCTCGCTTGCGCCAAGGGGCTCGACATCAAGCCCGAGCGGATCGCGGCGGCGTGGGGACGGCTCTCCCCGCGCGGCTCCGACGAGTTCTGACAGGCGCCGCCGCGCCGCTCACGGGGCGCAGGGCTTGTCCGGCGCCTTGTCGAGGTCGAGGCGGGTCATGTCGCCGAGGATGGCGAAGTCGCCATAATCGAGCTTGAGCGCGCCGCTGACCCCGTTCTCGTAGAGGTCGAAGGTCAGGGTGTAGATCGGGGTGCGCTCGCCCTCCCCTTGGGTGAAGTAGCTCAAGGTCACCGGCCAGTGCGGCACGGCGGCCATCGCGCCCTCGTGCAGGGGCTTGTCGCGGTCGGACGCGGCGGCGTTCGTCGACCCCGTGGCGCGGCGGCCGATGATCGCGAGGGTGTCGTAGACTTTCTTGCCGTCGTCCGAGCCGTCGAAGACCTTGGCCGACATCGTGGTCTCGCCCGCCCGCGCGGCCTGGACGAGGCGGCGCATGTGCAGGCTCGGGAACAGCACCGGGCCGTCGGCCGAGACCTGCTCCTTCTTCGGCTCCTTGAGCCGGATCTTGAAGGCGTCGCCGTTCGCATCCGCCGTGCCGTCCACGGCCGGGCTCGGTTGGCCGTTCAGCACCGTCACGGTGCGGAAGCGGAAGTCGCGGGCCTCGCCGCCCTCGAAGGTGGTGTTGCGCAGGTCCGAGGTGCGGCCGCCGCTCTCGCCCGATTCGAGCACGGTCACCTGCCGCGTCTGCATGGTGTAGCCGCGGCACGCGTCGCCCTTGAAGTCGATGACGATGCGCCCGCGCGCGCTCTCGACCGACCGCGTGCCGCCGCTGGAGGCCAGCGACAGGTCGTAGACCGCCTTATGGTTGGCGAGGATCACCGGCTCGGGCTTTTGGGACTTCGGACTCTCGGGCGCCGGCTTGGTCGCGGCATCCGGGGTCGCCGGCGCCGCGTGCGCCGTTTCGCCGAAGCAGGCCGCGCCGGCGAGGAGCGCGGCGACGAGGGCGGTGGCGTGACGTGGCATCGTGGAAACTCCCGAGGCGGCGACCGCCGAGGTGAAAAGTCATGCGCATGCGCAGGCTGCAGGTAGTGGGTGCCGGGCGCGGAGCAATGCCAGATCCGGAGCAATGCCGGGCCGGATCAGCGGTAGCCGGCCGCCTGGAGCTCGAACAGCTCGGCGTAGCGGCCGCGGCGGGCGAGGAGCGCGTCGTGCGTGCCGGCTTCGAGCACCTTGCCGTCCTCCAGCACGAGGATGCGGTCGGCCATCCGAACGGTGGAGAAGCGGTGCGAGATCAGCACCGCCGCCCGGCCCGCGCTGAGATCGCGGAAGCGGCGGAACACGTCGTACTCGGCGCGCGCGTCGAGCGCCGCCGTCGGCTCGTCGAGGATCAGGATCTCGGCGTCGCGCATGTAGGCCCGCGACAGGGCGATCTTCTGCCATTGGCCGCCGGAGAGGTCGACGCCGCCGTCGAAGCGCTTGCCGAGAGGCTGGTCGTAGCCGCCCGGCAACCGCGCGATCACCGCGTCGGCGAGGCCGCGCACCGCCGCCCGGCCGATGCGCTCGGAATCGTCCCGCGCCTCGATCCGCCCGACGGCGACGTTCTCGCCGGCGGTGAGGTCGAAGCGGACGAAGTCCTGGAAGATCGCGCCGATGCGGGCGCGCAGCGCGTCGAGGTCGTAGGCCGGCAGCGGCAGGCCGTCGAGCAGGATGCGCCCCTCGGTCGGGTCGTAGAGACGGGTCATCAGCTTGACGATGGTGGTCTTGCCGGCGCCGTTCTCGCCGACGAGCGCCAGGGTCTCGCCGGCCGCCAGCGTGAAGCTGAGGTGCCGCACCGCCCAGGCCTCCGAACCGGGATAGCGGAAGCCGACATCCTCGAACGTCAGGCCCTGCCGGATCGGCGCCGGCATGGGCACGGGGCGGTCGGGCGAGTGGATCGACGGTTCGATCGCGAAGAACGAGAACAGGTCCTCCAGGTACTGCGACTGGCCCGCGATCTGGGTGAAGCCGAGCAGCAGGCCCTCGATCAGCCCGCGCAGGCGCTGGAAGGCGCCGGCGAGGAAGGCGAGGTCGCCGATGGAGAAGCCGCCCGCCACCGTGCGCCAGACGATGACGGCGTAGGCGGCGTAGTAGGCCAGCGTCCCGAGCGCGGCGAACGCGCCGCCCCAGCCGGCGCGGCGGATCGCTAAGGCGCGGTTGTCGGCCACCACCTTGTCGGCCAAGCCGGCATAGAGGTCGGTGATGTAGCCGTTCAGGCCGAACAGCTTGACCTCCTTGGCCGATTCGACGCTGGCGCCGAGGTAGCGCAGGTAGTCGATCCGCCGCCGCTCCGGGGTTCGCATCCAGGCCAGGCGGTAGCCGGCGCGGGTGAAGTGCGCCTCGTTGAGGAAGGCGGGGATCAAGGCCGCCGCGATCAGCACGATCAGCCAGGGGGTGTAGACCGCGACGCCGGCCGCGAACGACAGCAGCGTCACCAGCGCCTGCCCCTGCCCGAACGCCTGGCCGATCAGGCTGGTGCGACCGGTGACCTGCCGGCGCGCCCGCTCGAGCCGGTCCTGCTGCGCGCTGTCCTCGAACTGGGCGAGGTCGAGGGCCGCCGCATGGCGCATCAGCCGCAGCGAGGCGGCGTTGGAGTAGAGGTCGCCGAGCAAGCCGTCCACGAGCGTGCTCAGGCGGCCGATCAGGTCGGCGAGGATCGCCAGCGCGAGCTCGGCGGCCACGAGGGCGGCGAGCCGCGACAGGTGCGGGTCCGAGAGCCACGCGTCGAAGCTCATCGGGGTGGCGCGCGGCCGGGCGTGCTCCGCCACGATCGCGTCGAGGATCAGCTTGGCGAGCCATAGGGTCGCCACCGGGAGGCCGGCGCCGACGAGGCGCAGGGCGAGGCTTGCGGCGAACAGGCGCGGGCTCGCGGCGCGCACCTGCGCGAACAGGGCCGGCAGGTAGCGCACCGATCCGAAGCGTTCGGCGAGATGGCGCCGCGCCGCGGCGACGGGAGCGGCGAGGACGGTGTCGAGACGGGTGGTCGGCATTCCGGCCGGTATGGGCCGCCGAGGACCCGGCGTCGATGCCGGAGGCTGGATGCGCGTCGGCCCCGGCGGGACGTTCGATCAAGTTCCCGCCGTTGGCGTCGTCGGAAGGCGACGTCTCGATGGTGATGTCTTGGCCCCGACACCTGTTGACGACGCCTCGATCGTCGATGCCGCGCTTTGCTCAAGCAGCGTGAAGTCCCTATCCTGGCAAGAGTTTGAAAAATCACAGGGATGGGAGAGGAGATGCTGAGCGGTTCGGCGATTCTGCGGATTTCGCTTCTGCTGGTCGTCGCGGGCTGCCTCGCCGCCCTGGTCCAGTACTTTTTGCCGCACGGCGCAGCCCCCGTGGACGAGCGGCCCGTCGCGACGCCGCCCGCGGC
>NZ_VRUX01000227.1:0-6556 GCF_008039885.1 Methylobacterium sp. WL103 | reverse complement strand
GGCCTGGCGCTGCGCGGCGCCACCGGCCATTGCGCGATGAAGGCGGTCTCCGACCGGCTCTGAGCTTCGACGAAGCGAGACGAAAAAAGGGGGCGCCTCGCGGCGCCCCCTTTTTTTGGTCGGTCGTCTAAGTGAAATGGACCTCAGAGCGTCGTGGTGCGGCCGCGGCTGGCGACGAAGCCGTAGATCGCGAGCACGACGATCGCGCCGACGACCGCGCCGATGAAGCCTGCGCCCTGGTTCGGGCCGTACCAGCCGAGCGCCTGACCGAGGAAGGTAGCGACGAAAGCGCCGACGATGCCGAGGATGGTGGTCAGAATGAAGCCCGCGGGCTCGTTCGAACCAGGCATGATGAACTTGGCGACGACGCCGGCGAGAAAACCGATGATGATGGTCCAGAGAATACCCATGACGAACCCCTTCGCGACGTGACGCCTGACGATGTGACGCCGCTTATCCGATGACGCGACGCTAGAACGGACGTGAAACGCACGGTCGGCTTCGTGGGTTGCGACGGATTGGCCGCGATCGGACCTTTTTCCATGCCTTCTCTGGCTCGATCGCCGGCGCGGCGCCCCTTTACCTGGCTGGCGCCGGGCGGCAGAAGCGGTCCGAACCGCAGCTGAGGACAGGGCATGACGATCGAACGCTTCGAGCCGGGCGCACGAATGGCGCAGGGCGTCGCCTACGGCGACACGGTGTACCTCGCGGGCCAGGTCGCGGCCGACACGGTCGGCACCGGCGTCACCGCGCAGACGCAGCAGATTCTGGGACAGATCGACCGGTTGCTGTCGGATGCCGGCAGCGACAAGGAGCGCATCCTGATGGCGACGATCTACCTGGCCGACATCGGGACCTTCTCCGAGATGAACGCAGCCTGGGACGCCTGGGTGTCGAAGGTAAACCCGCCCGGCCGCGCGACCGTCGAGGCCAAGCTCGCCGGACCGGAATACCTCGTCGAGATCGTCGTCGTCGCCGCCCGCTCGGGCAAGTGAAGGGCGCCGCGATGCGGATGGTCCGGTGCGCCCGCGCGATCCTGCTCGCGGGACTGATGCTCGCGGGCGGGCCGGCGCTGGCGGCCGGCCCCGAGCGGGTCGTCAACATCTACAACTGGTCGGACTACGTCGACCCGAAGGTGCTCGAGGCCTTCACCCGCGAGACCGGGATCAAGGTCGTCTACGACACCTACGACAACAACGAGATCCTCGAGACGAAGCTGCTCGCCGGCAAGTCCGGCTACGACGTGGTCGTGCCCTCGGGGCCGTTCCTGCAGCGGCTGATCAAGGCCGGCGCGTTCCTGCCCCTCGACAAGGCCAAGCTCAAGAACCTCGGAAACGCTTGGCCGGAGATCGCCGGGCGGCTCGCCACCTACGATCCCGGCAACGCCTACGCCGTCGACTACATGTGGGGCACCACCGGGCTCGGGCTCAACCTCGGGCTGGTGCGCGAGCGCCTGGGCACGAACGCCGCCCTCAACAGCTGGAATCTCGTCCTCAACGCGGCCTCGGCGAACAAGCTGAAGGATTGCGGGATCATGATGCTCGACAGCCCCGAGGACCTGATCCCGAGCATGCTGCCGACCTTCGGCCTGAAGAGCGATTCGAAGCGCTGGGACGACATCACCCAGGTCACCGACGCGCTGTTCAAGGTGCGCGGCACGGTGCGGAAGTTCCACTCCTCGGAATACATCCAGTCGCTCGCCAACGGCGACCTCTGCGTCGCGGTCGGCTATTCCGGCGACGTGCTGCAGGCGAAGAAGCGGGCCGACGAGGCCAAGAACGGCGTCGAGATCGCCTACCTCATCCCGAAGGAAGGCACGCTGATGTGGTTCGACGCCTTCGCGATCCCGAAGGACGCCGCCCACCCTGCCGAGGCGCTGAGCTTCATCGACTACATGCTGCGCCCTGAGGTGGCGGCGGCCAACACCAACTTCGTTTCCTACGCCAGCGGCAACCTGCCCGCGAAGGCGTTCGTGAAGCCCGAGATCCTGTCCAATCCCGGCATCTACCCCGACGAGGCGACGATGCAGCGCCTCTCGGTCAACACCGCCTGGGACGACCGCACCCAGCGTTTCGTCACGCGAGCCTGGACGCGGGTGCGCACGGGCAAATGAGGCGTGCGCCGGGCATGAAAAAGCCCGGCGCGACGGCCGGGCTTCGCTTCTGGTCCGAGGACGCGATCAGTCCTTGAGGTCGGCCGGCACCTTGCCGCCGTTCTCTTCGAGCTTCTTGATCACCTGCTTGTGCAGCCAGACGTTCATGGTCGCCGAATCGTCCTTGTCACCGGTGTAGTGCAGCTCGTCGGCGAGCTGCTTGCGGGCGGTCAGGCTCGAATCGAGATCGAGGAGCTTCATCAGGTCCACGATCGAAGTGCGCCAGTTCAGCGTCTGGGAGTTCTTCTCGGCCATGCCGTTGAGCACGGCTTCGACGTCGACCTGGCCGCCCGAGGTGGAGGCCGACGGCGACGCGTCGGCCGTGGTGGAGGTCGAGGCCGGGCTGCTGGAGCCGCCGGCATCCGTGGTCGAGGGCGCGGCCGAGGACGAGGCCCCCCCGAACGGATGCAGGATCTTGCTGACGATGCTGCCGAGTAGGCTCATGAGATGGATTCCCTCGATCGATGCCGCGGAAGACGTGCCGCAGTCGCGGGACAACGGGGGCGGGACCGGCCTGTTCCGGTTGTGTAGCGTCCTCAGCGAAAGAACGGCAGGCTGACACCGAGCAGCACAAGGCCGGCGAGCAGGCAGATCCCGCTCCAGCGTTCCAGCATCGGTGCACGTTCGGCGTCGCGCGTCGACAATGCGGCGAGGCCGACGCCACAGGTCAGGCAGGTGAAACACAGCATCGCGACGAGCATCGCCAAGTTGGATTTGTTACGTCGGCAAAGCAGTTAGATTACCCGAATCCGGATCGCAACGACTTGCAGATTCATAAATATCGGCCTCACTTGATTTTGATGAGTACGCGTTGCGACTCTCGCACCTGACGGTTGAATTAACGGTTCAAGCGTCATGACGCTCCGACGTATGGTCGTGACCATATGGTTACATCGATCATCTTGGGACTGCCGACGCCGCAAGGCCTGCGCATGAGACAAGCGATTTGACCTTTCGCCGGCCTGTGGCATGGGAGCGGCGAACGCCGAACCCGTCGGTCCCCGAGCCCGGACCCTGAGAGCCCATGCGCTACCTCCCCCTCCGCCGTACGATCCTCGCCGCGGCCCTGTTCGCCCTCGGCGCGGGCGCCGCCCCGGCGCAGACCGCGTTGGTCTCCGTCCGCATCGGCGTGATCCCGGTGATCGGTGCGGCGCCGATCTTCGTCGCCAACGGCGAGGGTTGGCTCGAGGCCGCCGGGCTCAAGCCCGGCTTCACCACCTTCGAGTCCGGCCCGAACATGATCCAGGCGCTGGCGTCGGGCACCATCGACGTCTACGTCGCCGGCATCGCGCCGCTGGCCGTGGCGCGCACCAAGAACATCGACGTGCGCGTGGTCGCCGCGACCGCGGTCGAGGAGATGGTGTTCGTCGCCGGCCCCAAGCTCGCACCCTACTTCGCGGCCACCGCCGACAAGGCGGAGGCGTTCCGCCGCTACCGCGAGAAGGAGGGCCGCGCCGCCCGCCTCGCGACCCAGCCGCCGGGCTCGGTGCCGAACACGACGCTGCAGCACTGGCTCTGGCAGGTGGCCAAGACCGACAAGGCGAACGCCGACGTCGTCGCCATGGGCATCGACGCGACGCAGCAGGCGCTGCTCGCCGGCGCGGTGGACGGCGCCTCGATCCGCGAGCCGGCGCTGACGATCGTCCAACAGCGCAACCCGGCGATCACGCTGATCGCCACCGGTGCCGAGATGTTCCCCGATCAGCCCGGCACCGTCGTCGCCGTCTCCGGCGCCTTCGCCGACCGCAACCCGGCCGCCGTGCAAGGGCTCGTGGATGCGCTGGTGAAGGCGACCGACCTGCTCAAGACCGATCCGGCGCGCGCCGCGCCGCCGGTCGAGAAGGCGCTCGGCAAGGGCATCACCGACCTCGCCACCATCCGGAAGGCGCTCTCCTCGCCGGCGGCGAAGTTCACCGCCGACCCGCGCGTGATCATCGAGGCCACGAAGAAGATGCAGGCCTACCAGGTGAGCATCGGCACCCTCGACAAGGACGTGCCGATGGACGGCCTGTTCGTGCCGGGCTTCTACGAGAAGGCGGTCGCGCGCTGACCTTCCTCCGCTCGATCCTGCTGTCGGCCGCGGGGCTCGCCGCCTTCCTGCTCGTCTGGGAGGCCGCGCCGCGGCTCGGGCTGATCAATCCGGCCTTCCTGCCGCCGCCGACCACGATCCCGGCCGCGTTCCTGCGCGAGATCGAGCTCGGCGTCTGGTTCGAGGCGGTGGCGTCGAGCCTCAGCCACTACCTCGTGGGGCTCGCGGTCGGCGCCGGCGCCGGGATCGCCCTGGGGCTCGTCGGCGGCATGTCGCGGACCTTCGAGTCGGCGACCGCCTGGGTGGTGCGCCTGCTCCGGCCGATCCCCGGCCTCGCCTGGGTGCCCTTCGCCATCATCTGGTTCGGGGTCGAGCCCTCGGCCGCCGTGTTCATCATCGCCGTCGGCGTGTTCTGGATCGTGTTCTTCGCGACGCAGGGCGCCGTGCGCGGCGTCGACCGCGACCTGATCGAGTTGGCGCAGGCCTTCGGCTTCCGCTCGGCCCCCGCTCGGCTGACCAAGATCCTGCTGCCCGCGGCGACGCCGGGCATCCTCGTCGGCCTGCGCACGGCCCTGGGCCAGGCCTGGATGGCGGTGGTCGCGGCCGAGATCTTCGGCGTGCCCGGCGTCGGGCAGCGGATGATGCAGGCCTCGAGCCTGCTCTCGACCGACATCGTGGTGGTCTACATGCTGACCATGGCCGGGCTCTACGGGCTGTTCGATTCCGCCTTCGTCGCCCTGCAGGGCTGGCTCCTGCGTTGGCGGGCCTAAGCGCATGACAGCCGACACCGCCCCGCACGCCCCGATCGTCGCCTTCCGCGGCCTCGGCCTCGCCTACGAGCGCGCGGGCACGCGCAACGTCATCCTGTCGAACCTCGACCTCACGGTCGCGCGCGGCGAGTTCCTGGTGATCGTCGGCGAATCCGGCGTCGGCAAGTCGACGCTGCTGCGGGTGCTGATCGGGCTCGCCGCGCCTAGTTCCGGCACCGTCGACCTTGCGACGCGCCCCGGGTGCCGCACGCCGATGGCCCTGGTGTTCCAGGATGCGCGCCTGCTGCCGTGGCGGCGCGTCATCGACAACGTGGCGTTCGGCCTCGAGAACAGCGGCCTGTCGCGTGCCGAGCGTCGCGCCAAGGCCGGCGAGATGCTGGCCCTTGTCGGGCTCGGCGACCTCGCTCAGCGCTGGCCGCACCAGCTCTCGGGCGGGCAGCGCCAGCGCGTCGCCATCGCCCGCGCACTCGCGGTCGACCCCGACGTTCTGCTGATGGACGAGCCGTTCTCGGCGCTCGACGCCTTCACCCGCAAGGACCTGCACGGGCACCTGCTCGCCCTCTGGGCCGAGACGCGCCCGACCATCCTCATCGTCACCCACGACGTCGGCGAGGCGGTGGCGCTCGCCGACCGCGCCGTGGTGATGCGCCCCAAGCCCGGCCGCCTCGACGAGACGGTGCGGCTCGGAAGCCCACGCCCGCGCGACCCCGCCTCGTCGCAGAGCGAGGCTGCGGCCCGCGCGATCCTGGCCGCGCTCGACCGTTCGCTCCGCCCCGCCGAGGCGCAGTCCGCCGCGGCGCCCGCCGGGAACTGGTGGTAGCAGGCGGCACCGGTTGAGCCGTGGGGCAGTTCCCGCTAACCGCGACCGACGACGACCTACGATGGAGGAGACGACGATGGACGCCACCACGCTGCGCGCGCTTCAGGCCCCGCTGAAGGACCAGTACCGCAACACCCCCGACGCCGCCGTCATCACCCTGCGGGCGAAGGGCTCTCTCGACGACACGTCGATCGCCTGCAAGGTCGAGACCGGCCGCGCGCTGGCGGTGGCCGGCCTGCACCCGGCCACCGGCGGCTCGGGCGCCGAGCTGTGCTCGGGCGACATGCTGCTCGAGGCGCTGGTCGCCTGCGCCGGCGTCACGCTGAAGGCCGTCGCCACCGCCCTCGAGATCCCCCTGCGGGCCGGCACCGTGAGCGCCGAGGGCGACCTCGACTTCCGCGGGACGCTGGGCGTCGACAAGGAGGCGCCGGTGGGTTTTCGCGCGATCCGGCTCGCGTTTTCCCTCGACACCGACGCGCCGCAGGAGAAGCTCGACCAGCTGCTCAAGCTCACCGAGCGCTATTGCGTCGTGTTCCAGACGCTGAACCACAAGCCGGAGCTTCCTGTGCTGGCAGGCGATGGCCGACAACCCCTGGGTCACCGTGCCCCGCGCGGCGGTGCTGCCACTGGTGCCGGACGCGAGCCCGCCGGACTTCTCGGGCCCCGGCCCGTTCCGCTTCGCCGACGCGGACGCCCTGCGCCGCCTGCTCGCCGAGGCTGGCTTCTCCGACGTCGCCGTCGCGCCGGTGGTGCGCGACCTCGTGTTGGGACGCGCCGCCGACGGC
>NZ_VRUX01000226.1:0-6564 GCF_008039885.1 Methylobacterium sp. WL103 | reverse complement strand
AGGCGACCTGGAGGTTCTTGACGTTGCCGGCGTTGATCTGGTCGAGCTTGGAATAGCGCGTGTTGGCGTAGTCGACCGTCTGAAGAACCTGCTCGGCGGGGTTCGCCAGGTGCTTCATCAGGTCTTCGTTCGCGAACGCCGGGCTGGCAACCGCCATGCTGGCGCCCAGGGCGAGAAGATGGACCGCTCTCATGTGTGTTCCTCCGACAAGTCTTGATGCCGACGCGGCGCGACGCAGATCGCGACGTGAAGACCTGACCTGACTCTTTGCGACAGGGATCGATATGCTTCGATAGCGGGCGGGAAATCGACGCCTTTAGGGTCGTCGAGCCAGAGACCGCCATCCCTGAGGCGGCCCCCTCGAAACCGAAGCTTGAACGAACTCTAAGAGATTTTTGAGCGTCGTCAACTCGGTTGTGCCGTCGGCCATAGGGTTGTGCGCAAGTCGCCGCACCCCTCTCGTGAAGTGCTGGGCCGATGATGCAGCGCAAAATATCGTTGTGCATCGCACAATGGCGGATGCTCGTGCGAGGCTTTGCTTCGCTTTCAGAGCGAAACACATGCGCGCACAGCGGCTATCTTTTCTAGCCCCCGGTTTTTCATGCGTCCAGCGCACGGTGCGTTGCCCATTCCATCACCATCCCGTGTTGTCGCCTGCATGAGACCCGGATGCAGCGCAAAACCCGTATCGGGTTACGGATCAAAGAACCGAGCAGTGTGGTTGACGATTTCCTGCCGCTTCTGCGCGCTCTCGCCGCATCCTCGTCGATCGGTGCGCGATCGAATGCACTTTCATGCTTCCCTCGGCTGCGAGAATCGGGTGCCGGGCTGCACCGACTCCGGCACCACCATCGCGCACCTGGCCACAACACCGGGTTAGACGCTCAAAGAGGCCCGACCGGCCCAGTACTCTCGAACTCCGCGGTGTCGCCGACGAGGTCGGTGATGGAAATCGCCAAAGCCCGTCCCGTCTTCAGGCGAAGGGTGGAGTCGGGCGTCAGCCAGATCGGACGCAGGCCCGCATGGCTTCCGTGCAGGCTGCCATGCGCGGTCACCGTCGAGTCTCGCCGCTCCACGACCACTCGGTAGCGAACGCGGACGGTGCCGCAGCCCTCCGCCGAGACGGTGCCCCGCCCTGTCAGCGTCTGGAGGACTTCGTTGGGTTCGTGCATCGGATGCGACGTGCGGCCCTGGGACGTTTCGGCAAAGGCATTGCCATTTAGTCCCGGCCTCGACCCGTGTCACGGGCTCGCCGATGACGTCGCGCTACGATGTCTCTGGAGGCTGGCCGTAAGGGCCCGGGCGCGACGAAGGTTCAGGTAAGCGTCCGGACGACGATCCGCCCGCCCTCGGCCGAAAGCGCGAGGCGGCCGTGCTTGAGGTCGAGGGCCTTGCTGCCGAACAACTCGCGACGCCAGCCCTGGAGCAGCGGCACGTCGGCGTCGTCGTCGTCGGCCACCGCCTCGAGGTCGTCCACCGTGGCGATGATCTTGGGCGCGACGCCCTCGGTCTCGCACACGGCTTTCAGAAGCACCTTGAGCAATTCGACCAGCGCGCCGTTGCCGCCGCTGCGGCCGCGCCCCCGCTCGGGCAAGGCGATCTCGGCCGTGTCGCGGGCGAAACCGCGCTCGACGGCCGCGAGGATGTCCGTGCCGGTGCGCGAGCGCTCGAAGCCGGCCGGGATCGAGCGCAGGCGGCCGAGCGCCTCGACGCTGCGGGGCGCCGAGGTGGCGACGTCGATGACCGCCTCGTCCTTCAGGATGCGCCCGCGCGGCACGTTGCGCGTCTGCGCCTCGCGCTCGCGCCAGGCGGCGACCTCCATCAGCACCGCGATCTCGCGGGGCTTGCGCATCCGGCCCGACAGGCGGCGCCAGGCCTGGGCCGGGTCGGCGCGGTAGGTGTCGGGCGAGGTCAGCACCGCCATCTCCTCGTCGAGCCACTGCCCGCGGTCGTCGCGGACGAGGTCGGCGACGAGCTTCTCGTACACCGTCACCAGATGGGTTACGTCCGACAGGGCGTAGGAAAGCTGCGCGTCGGAGAGCGGTCGCCGCGACCAGTCCGTGAAGCGCGAGGACTTGTCGATCTTGGCCTTGGCCACGTCGTTGACCAGCTGCTCGTAGGACACCGAGTCGCCGTAGCCGCAGACCATCGCCGCGACCTGCGTGTCGAAGAACGGCTGCGGCAGCAGCCCGCCCATCAGCCAGATGATCTCGAGGTCCTGACGGGCGGAGTGGAACACCTTCACCACGCCTTCATCCGCCATCAGGTCGACGAAGGGCTGGAGGTCGATGCCCTCGGCCAGAGGGTCGACCAGCACGCCGGTCCCGTCCGGCGCCGCCATCTGGATCAGGCAGAGCTTGGGATAATAGGTCGTCTCACGCATGAACTCCGTGTCCACGGTGACGAAGCTCTGCGCGGCGAGGCGGTCGCAGGCTTCGCGGAGCGCCTGCGTCGTACTGATCAGATCCATGCCTCCGGCTATATCGGAGGTTTTTTGCAAAGGGGAGCCGGGTGCCGGCTTATCCGTTCTCTTGCGCCCACACTCTTGCACCGACTCTCTTGATATCTTCCGCTGCCTTCGCGTGGACGCATCCGTGCCGCGAGTGCTTCGCGTCGTCGAGCCGCAGCGGACCCGCGCCCGACTGCTTGACTTCGCCCCCCTCGCGTGAATGGTGCCGCGCTTCAATCCCAAGGTTTTGCGATGCACCGTTACCGGACCCATACCTGCGGGGCGCTCCGCCCATCCGACGTCGGCGCGTCGGTCCGTCTCTCCGGCTGGTGCCACCGCATCCGCGACCACGGCGGCGTGCTCTTCATCGACCTGCGCGACCATTACGGACTGACGCAGTGCGTGGTCGATTCGGATTCGCCGGCCTTCAAGGCGGCGAACGCCGTGCGCTCGGAATGGGTCGTTCGCCTCGACGGGCGCGTCCGCACCCGGCCGGCCGGCACCGAGAACCCCGAGCTGCCGACCGGCGCGGTCGAGGTCTACATCGACGAGCTCGAGGTGCTGGGTGCGGCCGCCGAGCTGCCGCTGCCGGTCTTCGGCGACCTGGAATACCCGGAGGAGACCCGCCTCCGTTACCGCTTCCTCGACCTGCGCCGGGAGAAGCTGCACGCCAACATCATGAAGCGCGGCGCCATCGTCGATTCGCTCCGCCGGCGCATGCGCGAGGGTGGGTTCTTCGAGTTCCAGACCCCGATCCTGACGGCGTCGTCGCCGGAGGGGGCCCGCGACTACCTCGTGCCGTCGCGCGTGCACCCGGGCAAGTTCTACGCGCTGCCGCAGGCGCCACAGCAGTTCAAGCAGCTGACGATGATCGCCGGCTTCGACCGCTACTTCCAGATCGCACCCTGTTTCCGCGACGAGGACGCCCGCGCGGACCGCTCGCCGGGCGAGTTCTACCAGCTCGACATCGAGATGAGCTTCGTCACCCAGGAGGACGTGTTCCAGGCGGTGGAGCCGGTGCTGCACGGGGTGTTCAAGGAGTTCGCCGGCGAAAAGCGCGTCACCGACGTGTTCCCGCGCATCACCTACGCCGACGCGATGCTCAAGTACGGCGTCGACAAGCCCGACCTGCGCAATCCGCTGCTGATCGCCGACGTGACGGAGGAGTTCGCCGACGACGCGGTGGAGTTCAAGGCGTTCAAGGGCGTGATCAAGTCCGGCGGCGTGGTCCGCGCGATCCCGGCCACGGGCGCCGCGACGCAGCCGCGCTCGTTCTTCGACAAGCTCAACGACTTCGCCCGCGCTGAGGGCGCGCCCGGCCTCGGCTACGTCGTGTTCGAGGAGGTCGACGGCGCCTTGGCCGGCAAGGGGCCGATCGCCAAGTTCATCCCCGCACCGATCCTGACGCGGATCGCCGAGAAGACCGGGACGAAGGCCGGCGACGCGGTGTTCTTCTCCGCCGGCACCGAGGCCAAGGCGGCGGCGCTCGCCGGCAAGGCCCGCATCCGCATCGGCGACGACCTCGGCCTGTCCGACAAGGACCAGTTCGCGTTCTGCTGGATCACCGACTTCCCGATGTTCGAGTGGAATGAGGACGAGAAGCACATCGATTTCTCCCACAACCCGTTCTCGATGCCGAACTTCGACCACGACGCCTTCCTGGCGCTGGGCGAGGGCGACGACGCCAAGATCCTCGACATCAAGGCGTTCCAGTACGACATCGTCTGCAACGGCATCGAGCTGTCGTCGGGCGCGATCCGGAACCACAAGCCCGAGATCATGGAGAAGGCCTTCGCCATCGCCGGCTACGGCAAGGATGTGCTCGAAGCCAAGTTCGGCGGCATGCTCAACGCGCTTCGCCTCGGCGCCCCGCCGCACGGCGGCATCGCACCGGGTGTCGATCGCATCGTGATGCTGCTCTGCGAGGAGCCGAACATCCGCGAGGTCGTGCTGTTCCCGATGAACCAGCGCGCCGAGGACCTGATGATGGGCGCCCCCTCCGAGGCGACGCCGAAGCAGCTCCGCGAGCTGCACATCCGCCTGAACCTGCCCGAGAAGAAGGCGTGACGCGACGCGTTCCTTCCTCCCCCCTCCCCCGCAGAGGGGGGCGGGAGACGCGCGTCCTGCATGGAGCCCGCTAGGTGGCGAGCCTCGTCGCGGTCGTCGTCGCGCATGACAGCGCCGAGGCCCTGCCGGCCTGCCTCTCGGCGCTCGCGGCAGAGCACGTCCCGGCGATCGTCGTCGACAACGCCAGCCGCGACCGCTCTGTGGAGATCGCCGAAGCCGCGGGCGCACAGATGATCCGCAATGGCCGCAACGAGGGCTACGGCCGCGCCAACACCCGCGGGATCCGTGCCGCCGCGCAGGCCCGCTACGTCCTGATCCTCAACCCCGACGTCACCCTGCGGCCGGGCGCGGCCGACGCCCTGCTCGCTGCCGCCGAACGCTGGCCGGAAGCCGGGCTCTTCGCCCCGCGGATCGTCGAGCCGGACGGCCGGTTCTTCTACCAGCCGCGCTCGTTGCTGGCGCCCTACCTAACCAACCCGAGTGGGCGCCGAGACCTGCCCTCGGGCGACGCCTGCGCGCCGTTCCTGTCCGGCGCCTGCCTGATGATCGAGCGTGGGTTCTTTCTGTCGCTCGGCGGCTTCGACGAACGGATCTTCCTGTTCTACGAGGACGACGACCTCTGCCGCCGCGTCGCCGACGCGGGACGAGCACTCGTCCACGTGCATGGTGCCGAGGTCCTGCACGGGCGCGGGCGCTCCTCGGCGCCCGAGCGCGGACGGGTGTTCCGCACCCGCTGGCACCAGGCGTGGTCGCGCGCCTACGTCGCCCGCAAATACGGTCTCGCCGACCCCATCCTCCCTAGCCTCGTCGCCAACGTTCTCAAGGCGTTTCTGTCCGTGCTGATCCTGCGACGCTCAGGCTTTGAGCGCTACGGCGGATCGGCCGCCGGCGCCTGGGCCGCGCTCATGGGGCACACCGCGCTGGCTCGCGAGGGCCTCGAATGAGCCGCGCGCCGACCGTCGCCGAGGCATTGGCGCGCCCGCATAACGGCTTCTCCGGGCTTCGCCTGGTGCTGGCGGTCGCGGTAGTGGTCTCGCACGCCTTCAGCGTCACCAGCGGCAACGCCCTCGACGAGCCGCTTGCGCGCGCGACCGGCTTCACCCTCGGCGAGCATGCCGTGAACGGCTTCTTCGCCGTGTCGGGCTTCCTCGTGGCGATGAGCTTCGACCGGCGCGGCCTCGTCGATTACCTGATCTCGCGGACCCTGCGCATCCTGCCCGGCCTCGTCGCGGCGACGCTGGTCGTCGCCCTCGTGCTCGGCGCCGCGATGAGCACGCTGCCCCTCGTCGAGTACCTTCGCGACGGCGGCGTCTGGCGCTTCGTCCGCGGCACGCTGACGACCTTCAAAAGCAACGCGTCGCTGCCGGGCGTCTTCACCGACAACCCGTATCGCAGCCCGCTCGGCACGGTCTGGACCCTGAAATACGAGGTGCTCTGCTATCTCGGCGTCGTCGGCGCCGGGCTGCTCGGGGCGTTGCGTTCACGCTGGATCGCGCCCCTCGTCGTCGCCGGCTTCGCGCTGGCGCTGCTCGTCGCCGACGCGACGCGGCCCGACCTGCCCAAGGGCCTCGAGACGGCCCTGCGCCTGCCGCTGATCTTCGCCGTCGGCGCGGCGCTCTACACCGCGCGGGAGGTCGTTCGCCTGTCGGTGGTGCCCGTGGCGATCCTGGGCCTCGCCTGCCTCCTGGTGCGACACGGGCCGTTCTACCGGGCGCTGCTGTTCGTCGCGGAAGGCTACGGCACGATTTGGCTCGGCCTGTCGCCGTGGCTCGCCCGCAAGGTCTTCGACCCGAAGGCCGACCTGTCCTACGGAATCTACCTTTACGGCTGGCCGGTGCAGCAGAGCCTGCACGCGCTTTGGCCCGGAATCTCCGCGCTGCCGCTGCTGCTGCCGGCGCTGGCGCTCACGTTTCCCGTGGCGACGGCCTCCTGGTACGCGATCGAGCGCCCGGCGCTGCGGCTGAAGACGCGGACCCTGGGGCGGCGGACGCTCGGCACCATCGAGCCGGCGGGCCCGTGAGCGGGCAGGCCCCGCGTCGCTCCGAGCG
>NZ_VRUX01000225.1:0-6568 GCF_008039885.1 Methylobacterium sp. WL103 | reverse complement strand
GGGCCGGACCGTAAGGTCGCCGCCGTGGTGCTCAAGCCCGCCGACCTCGCGCCGGCCTGGCGCGGCGCGGTGCCGGTGCTCTGCGTCTCCAGCCGCGGCCCCTTCGACGAGGCGGCGACGCTGATGCTGAGCCAGACCCTCGACCGCCACGGATTGCGCTCCGAAGTGATGGCCATGTCGGCGATCCGCGGCGGCGCCCGGCCGAAGGACGCGGCCAGCCTCGCGATGATCTGCTTCTCCTATCTCGAGCCGGTGAGCCTGTCGCAGATCCGCTTCACCGTCCGGCAGGCCCGCGCCGCGGTGCCGGGCGTGCGCGTCCTCGTCGGGTTCTGGGGCGAGCGCGACCCGGCCACCCTCGACCGCCTGCGCCGGGCGACCTCCGCCGACGTCCTCGTCACCACCCTGAACGACGCGATCGAGAACGCCGTCGCCGTGTCGCGTGCGCCCGGCGTCGAGCCGGCGCGGACGGCGGCGACGCCCGTTGCCACCCTGCCGCAGGCGGCGGAGTAGTCCGGGGCGGCGTCAGCCCTCCGCCGGCAGGGCGAGCTTGATCGCGATGCCGTGGGCGTCGTGCTCGAAGATGTGGGCGACGTCGTGCACCAGCCAGCGCGACGCCTCGGCGTCGAACCCGAGGACCACGCACTCGCCGACCCGCGGCACCGGCTCGCCGGGCGCGAAGACGATCGTGCGACGGGCCGACCGGAGGCCGTGACCGGCCGAAGGATCGGGCGCGATGAACACCACGTCGATGTCGGACATGGGCCCGGATAATCTCAGGTTGCAGTCGTCAAGACTGCTGCTCGCCGACGTAGGACGCACGGGGACTTCCCGATTCGGGAAGGCGCGGCGTCGAGATCAATCCCTATCCATCCCGAGGCAAGCTGAACAGTGACGGCGGCGGCCGGATCGCCGGTTCGGGCGACAATTCGCCTTCGATCGAGTTTGGACTCCCGCTAGAAAACCTGGATCGCACGGTCGCCCCTTCGCGTTGTCGCGATGACGTCGGCTCGGAGGCTGTCCGAACAGGGGCAACGCCGCCGTGTTACCCGCCCAGCCGCACCATCACGGAGTCGCGAGACCGATGCCGACGGACGAGACCGCCCCGACATGACCCAGACGCCCGAGACCCCGCCGACCGGCCGCACCACCCGCGTCGGCGCCGGGTCCGCCACCGCCATGTCCGACCCGCGCAACGAGATCTTCTTCGCGGCCGTCGAGACGACCCGCATGCCGATGACGGTCACCGATCCGCGCCAGCCCGACAACCCGATCATCTTCGCCAACAACGCCTTCCTGGCGATGTCCGGCTACGGCCAGGAGGAGATCATCGGCCGCAACTGCCGCTTCCTGCAGGGGGCGGAGACGGACCGCGAGGCGGTGGCGCAGGTCCGGGCGGCGATCGACGAGCGGCGCGAGTACAGCACCGAGATCCTGAACTACCGCAAGGACGGCTCGACCTTCTGGAACGCGCTGTTCGTCTCCCCGCTCTACGACACCAACGGCGAGCTGCTGTACTTCTTCGCCTCGCAGCTCGACGTGTCGCGCCGGCGCGACGCCGAGGAGGCTTTAGGCCAGGCGCAGAAGATGGAGGCGCTGGGCCAGCTCACCGGCGGCATCGCGCACGACTTCAACAACCTGCTCCAGGTCATCGTCGGCTACGTCGACATCCTCAGCGCCGGGTTGGAGAAGCCCGACGCCGACAAGGCCCGGCTGGGGCGCGCCGCCGACAACATCCGGCAGGCCGCGCAGCGCGCCACGACCCTGACGCAGCAGCTCCTCGCCTTCTCGCGCAAGCAGCGGCTGGAGGGCCGCGCGGTCAACCTCAACGCCCTGATCGGGGGAATGCGCGACATGGTCGCCCGCTCCGTCGGCGACGCCGTCACCGTCGCCTACGACCTGGCGCCGGACCTGTGGAACTGCCGCGTCGACCCGACCCAGGCCGAGGTCGCGCTGCTCAACGTGATGATCAACGCCCGCGACGCGATGCCGGAGGGCGGGCCGATCCGGGTCGTCACCGAGAACCTCGACGTATCCGAGCGCGAGATCACCGGGACCGGCCCCCTGCGCGCCGGGCGCTACGTCCAGGTCTCGATCACCGACGGCGGCACCGGCATGCCGCCCTCGGTGCTGACCCGCGTGATGGACCCGTTCTTCACCACCAAGGAGGAGGGCAAGGGCACCGGCCTCGGCCTCTCGATGGTCTACGGCTTCGCCAAGCAATCGGGCGGAGCCGCGAAGATCGAATCGGTTTTGGGGGAGGGCACCACCGTGCGCCTGTCCTTCCCGGTGACCGAGACCGGGGTGAAGGAGGCGCCCAAGCCGCCCGCCCGCACCACCGAGCGCCAGGGCACCGAGACCATCCTGATCGTCGACGACCGCGAGGACGTGGCCGAGCTCGCCCGCACGATCCTGCGCGACTTCGGCTACGTCACGCTGATGGCCGGGAACGGGCGCGAAGCGCTCGAGATCCTCGACGGCAACGACCGCATCGACATGATCTTCACCGACCTGATCATGCCGGGCGGCATGAACGGGGTGATGCTCGCCCGCGAGGCGCGCCGCCGGCAGCCGCGCCTCAAGGTGCTGCTCACCACCGGCTACGCCGAGGCGAGCCTGGAGCGAACCGACGTCGGGGGATCCGAGTTCGACGTGTTGAACAAGCCCTACCGCCGGACCGACCTGATCCGCCGCGTGCGCGCGGTCCTCGACGGGCCGACCGGAACCGGCTGAGGCGCCGTTCGCCGCACCGCACGAGGTTTCGCCATGCCCCAGGGTGACAAGAGCAAGTACACCGACAAGCAGGTCCGCAAGGCCGAGCACATCGCGCAATCCTATGAAAAGCGCGGCGTGCCCGAGGAGCAGGCCGAAGCTCGCGCCTGGGCGACCGTCAACAAGGACGACGGCGGCGGCAAGAAGCCCGGCGGCTCGGGCCGCGGCAAGGCCACCGACCACCCGGCCGCGCATGCGGGCGGCGAGAAGGGTGGCGAGAAAGGCGGAAAGGCCTCGGCCGCGCGCACGCCGGAGCAGCGCTCGGCCTCCGCCAAGAAGGCGGCTGCGACCCGCAAGGCGCGGAAGGCGACCTGAAGCCGCGCCGTTTCGGTCGCCATCACCCCCGGATGGGGCTACCGTGCACGCGGCGTTCGCACCCGCCTTTGGCCAAAAGTCCGGCTTGCCATCGCCGCTCGATTGTCCTTGGCTGTGGCCGGAACGCGAAAAGTCCGAAAAAGAGCCGGCACGCCATGCCGGAGCCGCACGGAGGATCAGCACCATGAACAAGCCGGAATTCCTGGCCGACGCCAAGACCAAGTCGCCGTTCTCGGCCCGCTACGACAACTTCATCGGCGGGCAGTGGGTGGCGCCGGCGAACGGCCGTTACTTCGAGAACACCTCGCCGATCACCGGCCGCGTCATCTGCGAGGTCGCCCGCTCGGACGCGCAGGACGTGGAGAAGGCGCTCGACGCCGCCCACGCCGCCAAGGACGCCTGGGGCCGCACGTCGGCCGGCGAGCGCGCCCGCATCCTCAACAAGATCGCAGACCGGATGGAGGAGAACCTCGACCTGATCGCGCTCGCCGAGACCTGGGACAACGGCAAGCCGATCCGCGAAACGGTGAACGCCGACATCCCGCTCGCCATCGACCACTTCCGCTACTTCGCCGGCTGCATCCGCGCCCAGGAAGGCGGCATCTCCGAGATCGACCACGACACGGTGGCCTACCACTTCCACGAGCCGCTCGGCGTCGTCGGGCAGATCATCCCGTGGAACTTCCCGATCCTGATGGCGGTGTGGAAGGTCGCCCCGGCGCTCGCCGCCGGCAACTGCATCGTCCTCAAGCCCGCCGAGCAGACCCCCGCCTCGATCCTCGTGGTGATGGAGCTGATCGCCGACCTGCTGCCGCCGGGCACGCTCAACGTCGTCAACGGCTTCGGCCTGGAATGCGGCAAGCCGCTGGCCTCCTCGCCCCGCATCGCCAAGATCGCCTTCACCGGCGAGACGACGACGGGCCGGCTGATCATGCAGTACGCCTCGCAGAACCTGATCCCGGTGACGCTGGAGCTCGGCGGCAAGTCGCCGAACATCTTCTTCGCGGACGTGGCCAACGAGGACGACGACTTCTTCGACAAGGCGCTCGAAGGCTTCACCATGTTCGCCCTCAACCAGGGCGAGGTCTGCACCTGCCCGAGCCGCGCGCTGGTGCACGAGTCGATCTACGACCGGTTCATGGAGCGCGCGGTCAAGCGCGTCGAGGCGATCACGCAGGGCTCGCCGCTCGATCCCGCGACCATGATCGGCGCGCAGGCCTCGTCCGAGCAGATGGAGAAGATCCTCTCCTACATCGACATCGGCCGGCAGGAGGGCGCCAAGGTGCTCACCGGCGGCGCGCGCAACGTGAAGGACGGCGAGTTCGCCGACGGCTTCTACGTGCAGCCGACGGTGCTCCAGGGCCACAACAAGATGCGGATCTTCCAGGAGGAGATCTTCGGGCCGGTGCTCTCGGTGACGACCTTCAAGGACGACGCCGACGCGCTCAGTATCGCCAACGACACGCTCTACGGCTTAGGGGCCGGCGTGTGGACCCGCGACGGCACCCGCGCCTACCGCTTCGGCCGCTCGATCCAGGCCGGCCGCGTCTGGACCAATTGCTACCACGCCTACCCGGCGCACGCGGCCTTCGGCGGCTACAAGCAGTCCGGCATCGGCCGCGAGAACCATCGCATGATGCTCGACCACTACCAGCAGACCAAGAACATGCTGGTGAGCTACTCGGCCAAGAAGCTCGGCTTCTTCTAGGCCGGCCTGGCTCCGGCCCACGGGCTGGCGCTTTCGACTTCGAGACGACTTCGCCCCGGCCCTCGCGGCCGGGGCGTTTTCGCTGGCGCCCACCACTGCATTTCGGCGCCGCGCGAACCACATGGGATCGGGAAGGGGTGCGGATGGGAGCGGACATGACGGACACGGCGACGAGCGCCACCACCGCCGAGCAGGCCGGCGTCGACGGGACGCCGCTGCGGGTCACCGCGACCCCGGCCGCCCTGGAGCTCATCGCCGAGCTTCGTGCCGAGCACGGCCCGGTGATGTTCCACCAGTCGGGCGGCTGCTGCGACGGCTCTTCGCCGATGTGCTACCCGGTGGGCGACTTCATCACCGGCGACGGCGACGTGCATCTCGGCCAGGTCGGGGGCGCGGACTTCTTCATCAGCCGCTCGCAGTTCGCGGTCTGGAAGCACACCCACATCCTGCTCGACGTGGTGCCCGGACGCGGCGGCATGTTCTCCCTGGAGAACGGCCGCGAGAAGCGCTTCCACATCCGCTCACGCCTGTTCACGGCGGCCGAGAACGCTGCGCTCGACGGCGCCTGCAAGCTTTAAGCGCGGGTCTGACCACGATCGGTGACAAGGGTTCCTCCCTTTTCCCAACCCACCACCTCATCTTGAGGTGCCGCGTCAGCGGCCTCGAAGGAGGCCTCCAGAGATCGCGCTATCCCTGGAGGCCTCCTTCGAGGCTTCCGCCTCGCGAAAGCGCCTCAGGATGAGGTGGTGAGTGGGATCGGTCGTGGAACGGGCTCTGAGCGACCGCGCTCAGCGCGCCTCGGACCGCTCCTCCGCCAGCCGCTCGGCGCGGGTGCGCTCGTCGGCGGTGAGGCCGACAAGCGTCTGGTCGAGCCAGGCGTCAGACAGGCCCTGGCCGGCCGCGGTGAGGTTCCAGGCCGCGGCCTCGACCATGTTCTTGGGCACGCCGCGCCCGGTGGCGTAGAGCCGGGCGACGCGGTTCTGCGCGATGGCGTTGCCGCGGGACGCCGCGTGCAGGAAGTAGCGGGCGGCGCGGCCCTCGTCCTTCGGCAGGCCCTTGCCGTTGAACAGCAGGATCGCGAACTCGACCTCGCCGGCGAGGTCGCCGTTGTCGGCCGCCCGCCGGAACAGCTCCGCCGCCTTGGTCGCGTCCTGCGGGACACCGCGGCCCTGCAGGTAGAGGACGCCGAGATCGTGCTGGGCCGGGCCGATCTCGCCGTCCGACGCCTTGCGGAACATCGCCGCCGCGCGGGTCTGGTCGGCCTCGGTGCCGCTGGCGAGCAGCAGCAAGGCGAGGTTGTAGGCCGCCGTCGGCGAGCCGTGCTCGGCCGCCTGCTCGAGCCAGCGCCGGCCGGCCTTCGGGTCCTTGGGAACGCCGCGGCCGTCGAGGGACATCAGGCCCAGCGACGACATCGCGCCGGGCTCGCCCTGCGCCGCCGCGAGGCGGTACCAGTCGGCGGCCTTGACCGGGTCGGGGCGGATGCCGAGGCCCTGGTTGTACAACTCGCCGAGCAGCGTCATCGCCGCCGCGTCCTTGCGGTCGGCCTCGATCCGCTTCGTCGCCTCGCGGAACGCGGTCACGTACTGCCCGCGCTGGTAGGCGCCGTAGGCGAAGTCCGGCGTGCGGTCGGTCGGCGGCGGGCGGGCGCCACCGGAATAGCCGACGGTGTAGGGGGTCGGCAGCTCTCGCATCGGCGGCTTGACCGGGTCGGTGCCCGGCGTCCGGGTCGGCTCGATCGCGCTGGGCGCCGCCATCGCCCCGCCGCCGGCCAGGAGC
>NZ_VRUX01000224.1:0-6572 GCF_008039885.1 Methylobacterium sp. WL103 | reverse complement strand
GCACAGCGACTCGCTGCGTTCGCCCGGCCCGCCGCGCCTCGCAGGGCGCCCGCCGAGGAGCCCGTCCTCGAAGCCACCGCACTCGCCACCGACCAGTAGGTTTGTACCAGCGCGGGAAAACCGCAGAGGTTGTCCAGCCAACGATTTGCTGGCTGGGTTGACCGCGGGACCGCAGCGCAACACATACGGGGCGTCGGACGAGGGGACCGATGCGGTCGGCGCCGTGTGCGCCGCAGCATCGCAACCGCTCGAGTTCCTTTGACGAATCATCATGCACCGAGGGCAGGGGTGCGCCGGACGTCTCGCGAGAGATCGGGCGTGACCGCGTCATGGTCGTCCTTGTGTGAGGTTCGCGGCGCATCACTTGCGTCGGGATGGCCGAGAGGCCGATCTCGCGCGTGAGACCGACGCGCTTGGGATCAATCGGAAAGCGGACGACGCCATGACCGGCGCGGTGGAACAAGAATCACTCTTCCTGTCCGACCTCGGTCGCCGGGTCCGGCATGCGCGCACGGTCCGCGGCCTGTCGCGCAAGCTTCTGTCTCAGACCTCGGGCCTGTCGGAGCGCTACATCGCCCAGCTGGAGGGCGGGCAGGGCAACGTCTCGATCATCCTGCTGCGGCGCGTCGCCGACGCGATGGGCGTGCGCCTCGACGACCTGATCACCGGCAACGACGCGATCCCCGACTGGCCGGTTTTGCGCGACCTCCTCGGCCACGCCTCGCCGGCCCAGATCGCGGCCGCGAAGGACGCGCTTTCGGGCGGCCCGCGCGACGGAAGCATGCCGCGTCCACGCGTGGCGGTGGTGGGCCTGCGCGGCGCGGGCAAGTCCACCCTCGGGCGGATGACCGCCGAACGCCTCGGCTGGCCGTTCATCGAGCTCAACGCCGAGATCGAGCGCGAGAACGCGCTCTCGGTCCAGGAGATCTTCGCGATCTACGGCCAGGAAGGCTACCGCCGCCTGGAGCAGGCGGCATTGCGGCGCCTGACCGAGCATCCCGGGCCGTTGGTCCTCGCGACCAGCGGCGGCATCGTCGCCGAGCCGCTGACCTACGACCTCCTGCTGCAGGCCTTCTTCACGGTCTGGCTCAAGGCGCGGCCCGAGGAACACATGCAGCGAGTCCGCGACCAGGGACATCTCGCCATGACCGGCGACCACGCCTCGGCGATGCTCGAGCTGCGGGCGGTGCTCGCCAGCCGCGAGCCGCTCTATGCCCGCGCCTCGGCGACCGTCGACACCTCCGACGTGCCCGTGGACGTGATGGTCGACCGCCTGACCCGGACGATCGAAGCGCGCTTCCAGGGGCAGGCGGTGACCGCCTGAGGGGTGCGATGTCGCGCCCGCCGTCCTGACGCGGCCCTTGATCGAGGCCGGCGGCCACCCCAAGCTTTCCGCTCACGTCGAACGGGAACCCGCCTTCGCCGGTTCGCGAACCGACCCGTGATCATCCGTGGACCCGGCGCGACCCGGTCCGGGCGCCCCGGCACGGGGCAAGCCGCCCTCCGTCGCCGCGCCACCCGAGGAGCATAACCATGACTGGCAGCCACGCCCTCGGGCGCCCCGTCGCCGACGGGCTCGCCGGCACCGTCGACCCGGTCTGGTCGCGCCTGCGCGCCGAGTCCGAGGCGGTGATCCGCGACGAGCCGCAACTCGCCTCCTTCATCGTCGCCACGATCCTGAACCACACCAGCCTGGAGGGTGCCGTCTCGCACCGGGTCGCCGCCCGGCTCGGACACGCGGCGCTTCCCTCGGAGCTGGTCGCGCATGCCTTCCACGAGGCGATCCAGGCGGACCCGCGCATCGGCGAGGCGTTCCGCGCCGACATCGTCGCCGTGATGGACCGCGACCCTGCGACCAGCCGCGCGATCGAGCCTGTGCTGTACTTCAAGGGCTTCCACGCCATCCAGGCGCACCGCCTGGCGCACCATGTCTGGAACCAGGGCCGGCGCGACCTCGCGCTCTACCTGCAGAGCCGGTCGTCGGAGGTCTTCCAGTGCGACATCCACCCGGCGGCGCGGATCGGACGGGGGGTGTTCCTCGACCACGCCACCGGCCTCGTGGTCGGCTCCACCGCCGTGATCGAGGACGACGTCTCCATCCTGCACGCGGTGACGCTCGGCGGCACCGGAAAGCAGGGGGCCGACCGCCATCCGAAGATCCGCCGCGGCGTGATGATCGGTGCCGGCGCCAAGATCCTCGGCAACATCGAGGTCGGGGAATGCGCCCGGGTCGCCGCCGGCTCGGTGGTCCTGCGCCCGGTGCCGGCCAACACCACGGTGGTCGGCGTGCCGGCCCGCGTGGTCGGCACCGCCGGCTGCGCCGAGCCGGCCCGGGCCATGGACCAGCTCGTCAGCATGGACCAGTTCATCCACATGGCCGAGGGCATCTGACGCGCGGGTCCGGCCGCGCTTGCTCCTCCGCCGAGGGCGTGGCAAGCGGTGGCCCGGCCGCCGGGCGGGCTCCCGACCAGGGCACGCACCCGGAACGCCCTGCATGAAGAACCCGAAAGGCTCGACAGCGTGACCAAGCCCGAAGTCGCGAAGCTGCAGGACTACCTGCGCCGCAAATTCGCCAACGCCAGCATCCGCATCGTGGCGATGAAGAACGGCGATTCCGCCGAGGTCTTCATCGGCGACGAGTCGATCGGCGTGATCTCCGACGACAAGGAGGACGGCGACGATTCCTTCGTGTTCCGGATGGCGATCCTCGACATCGATCTCGAGGACGACGCCTGAGGCGCGTTCGGCCTGTGCACGGGTTAACGCTAACCCGCACAGGTGCTTAACGTTTCGTAAACATCAGCGTTAGACTGCGCGCATCCTCGGTCGGAGCGTGCGTCATGGTCATCACCCTCGCTTCCCTCGACGCGATCCGGACGCTCTGCGTGGGCTTGGCCCTCTCGGGGCTCCTCGCCAGCGCGTTCGAGATGTGCACCACGCGTCGCGCCAGCTTCAGCCTGCTCGGGCACGGCGGCGTCACCGCCGTCGCCGCGCTGCCGATGCTGGCCTTCGGCGCGCCCTTCATCATCCTGCGCAACACCCTGCGCGGACGCCGGATCGAGGGGCGCCCGATGCCCTTCGTGATGATGGCGACCGTCATCGCCTGCGGCTGGGGCCTGCTCTCGGGCCGCGTCGCGCTGGGCCTTGCGGCCTTCGTCGTCGGCGCCTGAACCGGCGCCGTCAGCGGTTGGCCGTCGCCACCGGCGAGGCGCCGCCGTTGAGCGTGACCCAGGCGCGCCCGTCCTGCCCCTCGCGCTTAATGTAGGCGTATCCGGTGTCGCGCCACGACAGGATCGTGTTGGTCTTGTTGTCGAGGATGAAGTCGCCGCGATCGGTGCGCACCATCAGCACCGCGTGGCCCTCGCCGATGTCGTCGATGACCACGGTCATCCGCAGCGCACGCCGGGGCAACCCGCGCTCGATCAGCATCCGACGCTTGAGCAGCTGGTAGTCCTCGCAATCACCGAACCCGTCGTCGGGGAAGTCCCATCGATCGACGACGCCCCAATGGGCCTGGTCGGTGACCGGCCTGATCCGGGCGTTGACCCGGCGGTTGACGCCGGTCAGCGTCCGCCACAGGTCGGCGTCGAACCGGATCGTGGTCGGCTCGCGCGTGTCCACGTCGCACTCGGTGGGCATGCGCTGGCAGAACGCGGTCCAGGCCGCCACCGGGCGCGCTGCCGCCCCGGTCTCCACGGGCGTGGCCGCATCGGGCAGGCTGGCGAGCGTCCGGGGCTGGGTCGAGGCCCCGCCGATCATCAGGATCGTTCCGGCAAAGCCCAGGGCGGCCGCGCGCCCGGTGCTTCGCAGGGCAAAGCGCCATCGGATGCCGCCGAGGGCACCCGCCGCCTGGACAACCGCGTACCGCATGCTCGATGCTCCGCCCTGCCGAAGCGACCAAGCTGGCACGGGCGTGCCGGCGGCTCAATCAAAAAATGAAGGCGAATTAACCAATCGGCTCTCGGATGGTTCCACCGAGGCCGCGGGCGATGCGCGAAAAAAGTTCATGCGCTTCGGGAATGCGAGACCTGCGTGGTCGATCGCCCCTTGATTCCGGCGTGATTCGCAGCTTGAGACTGTGACACCGGCGTGACGGCACGCCGGCGCCACGGGATCGGCTTCGCAGGTCCCAGCAAGACGCCGGCCAAGCGGCCGCCAGGGATCATCGCAACCGTGTCGCAACCCCCCATCCATCTCATGATCCGGGCTCTCGCGGAGAACGGCGCCCCGGGGGCGATCGACATCGCCCAGCACGCAGTGGAGATGTTCCTCGCCGCCTCCCCGACCGATGCGGACCGCGCGCTCGCGGTCGACATCCTGCTGCGCGACCTCGCCAGCCTGCGCGGCGTCGCCCCCCACATCACCGCCTTCATCGGCCGGATCGAGATGCAGCTCGGCCGCATTCGTCGGGACGCCCTCAAGCGCCCGGCGCAACGCCCCGTGCCGGCGGATGCGGAGATGACCGAAGAGGTCGCGGCGTCCGAGGCCGAGGCCGAGCCGGCGCTCCAGGCCGCCTGAGCCGCCCGATCCTCCCCGGCCGCCTGATCCTCAGCGGTTGGCGGTGGTGACAGGCGAGGTGACGCCGCCGAGCGACACCCAGGCGACGGCGTCCTGGCTCTCGCGCTTGATGAAGGTGTAGCCGGTGCGGTGCCAGGGCAGGATCTGGCTGGTTTTGTTGTCGAGCACGAGGTCGCCGCGATCGGTGATCAGGGTGAGCACCGCGTGGCCCTCGCCCTTCTCGTCGATGACCACGGTCATCCGCATGGCGCGGCGCGGCAGGCCGGCGCGGGCGAGCAGGCTGCGCTTGAGCAGCTGGAAGTCCTCGCAATCGCCCGAGCCGTCCTCGGCGAGGTCCCAACGGTCCGGCACCCCGAGGTGATCCATGTCGGTCACCGGCGTCACCGTGGCGTTGACGCGGCGGTTGACCGTCTGGATCGTGTTCCAGATCGCGGGGGTCATCGCGATGCGGGCGGGCTCGGCGGCGTTGACCGCACACTCGGCCGGGTAGGTCTGGCAGAACGTCACCCAGGCGAGGATCGGCTTGGCGACGCCGACCGGCGCGGCCGCGATGGTGGGGGCGGGCAGCGAGGCCAGGGTCTGCGCCACGGCCGGGGCGACGGCGAAGGCCAGTCCGGCCGTCACGGCGAGGCCGGCGAGGGCCTTGCGCAGACGGGGCGCCGACACCGCCCGAACCGTCGAAATCGCGAACCGCATCGCCGTGGCCCAACCCGTTAAGCTCTCGTTAACGAAAGCTCTCACGCCGAGGCCCCGACGGCAATCACCCCCTTAACGAAAGGTTAACGCTGTGCGTAACGCGAGAATGCGGATGCGACGGCTGGATCGATGCAAACGGGACACAGGTGCGGCCTTGGCGCCCGTTCTCGCGCGGTGCCCCATGACGGGCGGGCGAAGACCGAGGATCGGAACCAGTCGACCGAGCCGGCGCGCACCAGCCCGAAGCCGGCTTCGCTGGCGCGATTGGCGTCGTAACAGGTCGCGCACGGTTCAGTCGACAAGGTCGCCAACGCCCGCTTCGCGCGTGGCGAGCGCGGAGAAGTGAGAGGATGTGCGGCTCCGTCGAGCGTCCAGGAAGGGCCCGCGCTCAGAGCGCCAGCATCAGCAGGCCGACGACGAGGACGGCGAGGATCATGCAGAGGGCGAGGTCGAGGATGGGAGCCCCGCCGCAGGAGGATCGGTGGTTGGTCGGCATGGCTTGCGACCTTGCGATGGCGGGAATCATCGGATGGTATCCCGATGGAGGGTGAGAAGCGTCTCCCAGACCGGGCTGCCGGCCCGGGAGACGCCGTCGAACGCCGCAGCTCGTCGGGAAGGGGATCCTGAGGCTGCGGCCTGCGTCGCCCCCGAGGGCGCGACGCGGTGGGCCGTCTCCGCGGCGACGATCGCGAAGGTGGGCAGGGCCAGGGCGACAAGGCAGGCGGCGAGCCGGCCGTGCCGCGAGAGGTCCGGCCCGGTCGCGGTCCCGCGCTCGGAGCGCCGGGCCGCGTTCAGGGGCGCCATATGCCGGCCGACGAAGGCATGCCTGGTGTCGCGCATCGTCTTCGCCGGTCCTGATGGTGTGGGAAATTTGACCACGCTGCAAACCTATGTGTGTAAAATTCCCACGTCAACGCGAAATGGCTGTGCCGACGTGCGTTCGCGTACTCTGTGGGATTGTGTCCCACACATCCCGTGGTCATGCTGATCTGATGTCCGAGACCATCAACGACACCGGCGAGGGAACCAGCCTGCACGCGCCGGTGGCGCGCCTGCTGCGGCCGCTGGTGCGGCTGTTCGTGGCGCGCGGCATCACCTTCCCGGCGCTGACGAACCTACTGCGGGAACTCTACGTCAACGTCGCCGAGTACGACTTCGCGCTTCAGGGCAAGGAGCAGACAGACAGCCGCGTCTCGCTGCTCACCGGCATCCACCGCAAGGAGGTGCGACGTCTGCGCGGCGCCGGGGCTCCGGTGAGCGCAGTGCCGGCGGTGGTCTCGCGGACGAGCCGGATCATCGCCCGCTGGCTCGCCGACCCGGCCTTCACCGACCCGGACGGACGGCCGCTGGCGCTGCGG
>NZ_VRUX01000223.1:0-6573 GCF_008039885.1 Methylobacterium sp. WL103 | reverse complement strand
TTCATGATTAAGTTGTCATACGAGATTGTTTCCTGTCTCGTGGGCTCGGATATGGTTATAATATACATGGCCTACTCCGGCCGCGCGGCGTCCGAGGCCGAGGAGAATCGGCTGGTCGTCCGCTTCGGCACCGAGTGGCGCACCTTCATCCGGCGCCAGACGCCGGACCGGCTCACCGCCCTCGACGAGCTGATCGACGAACGGATCGAGCGGCGGGCGCTCGCCCGGTTCTACCGGCGGATGAAGCATGCGGCGGTCGTCGTCGTCACGGCCTTCGCCCTGGCGCAGTTCGGGGTCGACCGGCTGCCGCTCGTGCGCCAGCTCTGGCGCCTCGTCCGGGGAGATCTGCGATGAGCGCCGCCCTCGACCGCTGGCTCACCCGGCTCTACCACGCGGTCGGCGGGGGCCTGTTTCTCGGGCTCTGCGCGATCGTCTCATACGCCGCCGGCGACCGGCACCGGCCCGGCCGGGTCGGGTCGTCCGTGCTTCTGGCGTCGGAGGTCGCGCCCGGCGGCGCGCTGCGGCAGGCGCGGGTGATCGCCGACCTCGCCGAATGTACGCTGCCCGACGCGCGCTGCCTGCACAGCGTCCGACCCGACCGGCACCAAGTGGCGCCGCCTGCCAACGCCGTCGATGCGCCGCCCTGGGACCGCGACCGCAGACCCCGGACCATCGAGACCGAGATCCCGGCCGACTTTCCCTGCGGGCCGGCGATGCCGGTCGAGAGTCCTTCGGCCGCCTGCAACGGGTTCCGGCGCACCGTCCGCCCGCAGCGCCGGCCGGATGCGGTCACGCCGTTCCGGGTGACCTGCGGTGGTGTCACCACAGGTCCGGCGGGGGCGAAGACGGCGCGAGTACCGTGAAGGCCGCGCCCTCATGGACCCAGGCGCCGCCGGCCTGCGCCTGCGTGAAGGCCGCCGTGTCGGCGGCCCCGGCGGTGTAGTAATGCGCCCCGGTCGCGGTTTCGACGAAGCGTTGGACCGTCAGCGCGTCGGCCCCGGCGAGCGCCGGGTCGGCGTAGGCCTGGAACGCCACGCCCTCGGCGTGGAAGCTCGGCAGCATGGCGGCGACGTGGTCGCGCTCCGCCACGCTCGCGGTGTAGAAGTGCTCCCCCGTCCGCGTATCGACGAAGCGGAACACGTCCACCGTATCGGGACTCGCCGCCGGCGACGCCCAGGCCACGCCCTCCTCGGTGTAGGAGGGCAGGTTCTGCGCGATGTAGTCCCGTTCGCTCGCGCTCGTCGTGTAGAGGTCGTCCCCCGTGCGCGCGTCGCGGAAGTGGAACGTGTCGTCGCGCGCCGCGTCCGGTGCGCTCGCGTAGCCCCGGATGTAGTCGATCGTCATCTGCGCCGGATTCGTCCCGTCGGGGTCGCCGGCCCAGGCCCCGCCGACGGCGAGGTTGGCGATCAGGTACATCGGCGTGTTCAGGTCCGCGGGCGTCGCCGCCTGGAAGGTCGGCTGCCCGTCGTAGTACCAGGTGATCGTGTCCGGCTCCCAGTCGACGCCGTAGGTGTGGAAGCCGGACGTCATGTCCGGCACCGCGACGTTCGACTCGTCGAGGTAATGGGTCGCGTCGACCCGGTGTCCGCCCGAGACCTGGCTGTGGACGGTGTTGCGTAGGATGTTCGGCGCGCCGCCGACCATCTCCATCACGTCGAGTTCGGGCGGCCAGCTCCCGTCCGCCGGCAGCATCCAGAAGGCCGGCCACATCCCCTGCGCCGCCGGAAGCTGCGCCCGGATCTCGAAGTAGCCGTAGGTCTGGCTGAACGTATGGGCGGTGTTGAGCATCCCGGACGTGTAGGCCTGCCCCTCGATCGCATCCCGGATGCCGGGCGCGGCCGGCGCCGCGGTGATCGTCAGCAGGCCGTCGGAGACGTGGAACGGGTCGGGCAGGCCGGCCGTGCCGCCCGCGGCCCCGTCCGACGCGGCGACGTAGTATTGCAACTCGTCATTGTATGGCATCGTCCCGGTGGCGTGGATCTTCGTCGACCATTGCGGCGCCCCGACCGTGTCGAGCCCCGTCGTGCCGTTCCAAGGCGTGAAGTCGTCGAACTCCTCCGCGAAGGTCAGGGTCGCGGTCTTCGACAGGTTGTTCGGATCGATCGCCATGGAGGCCCCCGCCGCGTGTGCGCCACCGGAGCGGCTTCGCACACTGAATGCAACTGAGGGTAGAATATTTCGTCTTAAGTTTTGGTTCCGGGCCGCGATCGCGCGATTGCGATCTGCCGGCACCGTTCGGGACGGTTCGTACGTCTTCGTGGGGCGGGGCCAGGTATAAATCACCGACGCCTTCGACGTTCGACAGTCGTTCCGTGCGGCACGTCGATCGCCGAGCTGCGATCTTGTCGCCCGCTTCCGGGCCGCGATCGCGGGGGATCGCACCCTGCACGAGGGAACCGCTGCCGGTCTCGGCCGTAACGCTTCGCAGCTCCCGATGGACCTTCGATGAGACCCGCCGCCCCCCGATCCACTCACCTCGCACACGAGGCTCTAACCGCGCCGCGAGACATGTCTCGGGCCGGGGGCATTCAGGGCGCATTCAGTGCCTTCGGCCGACAGTCCCGATCCATGCGCTACCCCTTCGCCCTCGCAGCGATCTGCCTGACCGTCGCGGCCCTCGCCGGCGGCGGTCTCGGCACGCTGGCGGAGGAGACCCGCGAGGCGGCCCCGGTCGTCTCGTCCGGGGCGTCGCAGCCGCGGGTCGAGGAGTGCCTGTCGCCCGCCGACATGCGCGAGGAGGTCTCCGAGCGCCGGGTGATCGCGCCGGTGGCGGCGATCAAGGCCGCGCGCACGGTGATCCCGCGGGCGGAGATCCAGCGCGCCAGCCTGTGCCGCCACGCCGACGGCCTCGTCTACATGCTGACCGCCTTGCGTCGGGACGGCCACTTCGTGCACGTGATGGTCGATGCCAAGACCGGCCAGGTGGCGGGCCAGTACTGACCGGCCGAGAAGGCCGTGGCTCGAGGGAGAGTGATCCGTGCGTCTGCTCGTGGTCGAGGATGACCGGGACATCAACCGGCAGGTGGTCAGCGCGCTGGAGGAGGCGGGCTACGTCGCCGACAAGGCCTTCGACGGGGAGGAGGGCGGCTATCTCGGGGAGAGCGAGCCCTACGACGCGATCATCCTCGACATGGGCCTGCCCAAGGCCGACGGCGTCAGCGTGCTGCAGAAGTGGCGCCGGGCCGGGATCAAGACCCCCGTCATCATCCTCACGGCGCGCGACCGCTGGTCCGACAAGGTCGACGGGTTCGATGCCGGCGCCGACGACTACGTGACCAAGCCGTTCCACATGGAAGAGCTGATGGCGCGGGTGCGTGCGCTGCTCCGCCGCGCCGCCGGCCACGCCACCAGCCAGATCGCCTGCGGGCCCGTCACCCTCGACACGCGCTCGGGCCGGGTGTTCGTCGACGGCAACCCGGTCAAGCTCACGAGCCACGAATACCGGTTGCTGTCCTACCTGATGCACCACACCGGCCGCGTCGTCTCCCGCGCCGAGTTGACTGAACACCTCTACGACCAGGATTTCGACCGCGATTCGAACACCATCGAAGTCTTCGTCGGGCGGCTGCGCAAGAAGCTCGCGGTCGACCTCATCCAGACGGTGCGCGGCCTCGGCTACCTGGTGGATCCGAGCCAGCCGCCGGCTCGGGTGTGACGCTTGGCGCCCGCTCTGCGCGATCCTTTCAGGACGAGATTTTTCGGATATTTCACAACCTAAAGGTGTGTTAGCAGTATCTCTAGTATGAAAAACGAAGTTTCGGTGTGCGAGATCAAATTTTCGTGGGCCGACGCATTGTGGATCGCGTGACGACCCTACGCCGAGCACTGACGCGACGTTAAGGTTCGGTGATTTAGCCTGCGGATCACTTCGACGGGTTCGGCCCAAGGGTTGCCGAGCCTTCGCGCAAGGATCTCCATGGTTCCCCTTCCGCACAATGAGCCTGCGCGCCTGGCGGCGCTGCGCAGCCTCGACGTGATCGGCATGCCGCCCGAGCCGCATTTCGACGCGCTCTGCCGCACCGCGGCGGCCCTGTTCTCCCTCCCCATCGCGCTAGTCTCGCTCGTCGAAGAGAACGACCAGTGGTTCAAGGGCAAATGCGGCCTCGACCTGGACGGCACCTCGCGCGAGGTGTCGTTCTGTTCGCACGCCATCCTCAGCCCCGACGTCATGGTGATCGAGGATGCGACGCGCGACGACCGCTTCGTCGTCAACCCGCTGGTGACGGGCAAGCCGCATATCCGCTTCTACGCGGGTGCCCCGCTCGTCCTGGCGCCCGGTCTGCATGCCGGCACCCTCTGCACCATCGACACCCAGCCGCGGACCTTCTCCACCGAACAGCGCCGGCAGCTGCAGGACGTGGCTCAGGTCGTGGTGGCGCAGCTCCGCCTGCACGCGGCCGAGCGGGCCTTGCGTGAACGGGAGGCGGGCTACCGGCTGCTCGCCGACAACACCACCGACATGGTGGTGCGGTCCGATCTCGACGGAACGCGCCGCTACGTCTCGCCCGCGGCCAAGCTGCTGCTGGGCTACGAGGCCGAGGCGTTGGTCGGCACCCGGCCACTCGACTTCGTTCACCCCGACGATGCGGATGAATATCGGCGCCTCCTCGACGACATCGGCGCGGCGCGCGTCACCCACGCCGTGGGGCAGCAGCGATATCGGCGCAAGGATGGGACCTGGGTGTGGGTCGAGGCCTCCTTCAGCCTGACCTACGACGAGATCACGAGTCGACCGGACGGCTACGTCGCTTCCGTTCGCGACATCACGGTTCGCAAGGAGAGCGAGCAGCGGATGGCGCACCTCGCGCGGCACGACGCGCTCACCGGCCTCGGCAATCGCGTCCTCTTCCGCGAACGCTTCGACGAGGAGACTGCGCGCGCGTCGCGGGCGGAGGGCGGGTTCGCGATCCTCTGTCTGGATCTCGACCGCTTCAAGGGCGTCAACGACACGCTGGGCCATCAGGCCGGGGATCAACTGCTGCGCCATGTCGCCGACCGGCTCCGCTCGGTGGTGCGCATCGAGGATACGGTGGCCCGGATCGGCGGCGACGAGTTCGTCGTCATCCAGACCGGCTCCGGCCGACGGGAGGACGCGACCCGGCTGGCCGAGCGCCTGATCGCGGCGATGTCGCTCCCGATCGATCTCGACGGCCATCCCGTCGGGATCGGCGTCAGCATCGGGATCGCGTTGACGCGAGAGGACGGCTTCGACCGCGAGGCGCTTTATCGAGCCGCCGACCGCGCCCTCTACCGCGCCAAGGCGGAGGGGCGAAACGCTTTCCGGTTCGCCTACGCCCCGGACCAGGCTCAGGTCACGGGTGACGCAGCATTCGACCCCCTCGACCGGCAGGTCGCCTGAGCCGACGCCGGCGCGACCCCTGACACACTCGGTCGCCGCGCAGGGGCGCGCCTGCGCATTCACTCGGTTCGGGCGTCGCGATCTCGCGTCGGATGACCCTTGCGCTCGGCCGGAGGACCGACGAGACGATGGGCCTCCGCATCGCCGGTAGAATGGGCGTACGCGCGCCGCCCTCGAAACGTGGTCACGGCATGACTTCGACCTCCCCACGAGCCGAGCCGAAGGATCGTGAGCATCCGGCGCCCGAACCGCGCGTCGCCCCGATGCGCGCGGTCCTGAGCCTGTTCTCCCTCCGGCGTCGCTCGATCGCGGTGCGCCTGGCGGTCTCGGCGCTGCTGGCCAGCTCCGCGATCCTGCTGCTCGCCGCCTGGATCCTGACGACGCTCTACCGCGAGACCACCGAGCGGGCGTTCGACAGCCGCCTGCTGGTCTTCGCCAACAACCTCGCCACCGACCTCGTCACCCCGAGCGACACCGAGAGTCGCGCCTTCACCCTCGGGGACCCGCGCTTCGACCTGCCGCTCTCGGGCTGGTACTGGCAGGTCGGCAAGCCCGACGCCCGGCCGCGGGACCTGCGCACCTCGCGCTCCCTCGTCGGCGTGCCGCTGAAGCCCGCGACCGATCCCGACGGCAAGGCGGGAGTCGGGCAGATCCGCCAGGGCTACGGCCGCGCCCAGGACGACCGGCTGCTCCGCATCATCGAGCGCGACGTCGACCTCGGCGAGGACGGGCGCTACACCGTGCGCGTCGCCGGCCCGGCCGACGAGATCGTCAACGACGTCGAGCGCTTCCGCAACTCGCTGTTCATGACCTTCGGCCTGCTCGGTTTGTCGCTGGCGCTGACGACCCTGCTGCAGATCCGCTTCGGCCTGGCGCCGCTGAAGAAGATGCGCGCGGCGCTCGGCGCGATCCGCCGCGGCGAGGCCGACCGGATCACCGGGACCTATCCCCGCGACATCGCCCCGCTCACCGGCGAGGTGAACCTCCTGATCGAGACCAACCGCGAGATCCTGGAGCGCGCCCGCACCCAGGTCGGCAACCTCGCCCACGCGCTCAAGACGCCGCTGTCGATCATCGTCAACGAGGTCGGCGCCTCGGACGCGCCGGCCGACCTCGCCGAGAAGATCCGCGAGCAGGCGGCGGTGATGCGCGACCAGGTGAACTACCACCTCGACCGGGCGCGCGCGGCCGCGCTCGCCGGCACGCTCGGGACC
>NZ_VRUX01000222.1:0-6575 GCF_008039885.1 Methylobacterium sp. WL103 | reverse complement strand
CTGGCGCTGGCCCTGGCCCAGCTCCCGTCCGCGGCGGCGGCCCGGGAGCGGGCCGAGGACGGCGTCACCCTCGACACTCTGACGGTGACGAGCGAGGCCCCCGCCGGCGCGAGCCGCGCCCTCCTGGCCCGCACCTTCGGCGTATCCGCTCCGCCCGGGTCGGCGCCGGCTCCGATCGAGAACCCGGTCGGCCAGGTGGTGACGTCGGTCGGCCGCGACGGCACGATCGACGACCGGCCGCCGACGACGATCGGCGCGGTGCTCGCCAACAGCCCCGGCGTCACCGTCCGCCAGGGGCTCGGCGGCCGCGACGTGGTGATCTCGATCCGCGGCAACAACGCCCGCTCCACCGGAATCACCCGCAACATGGTGGTGCTGGAGGACGGGTTCCTGGTGACGCAAGCCGACGGCGCCTCGCGCTTCGACCTGTCGGACCCCCGCGCCTATTCCCGCATCGACGTGTTCCGCGGGCCGCAATCGGCGCTGTTCGGCAACTACGCCAGCGGCGGCGCGCTGGCGTTCCGCACCCGCACCGGCCGGGAGATCGACGGCTACGAGGTCGCGGTCGACGCCGGCAGCTTCGGCGTCGTGAACAGCGCCTTCGCCGTCGGCCAGGCGAGCGGCCCGTTCGAGATCAGCCTGTTCTCCAGCGACGCGCGCGGCGACGGCTACCAGGGCCATTCGAGCTTCGACACCCAGACCGTGAACCTGCTGGCGAGCTGGACGCCGAGCGCGGACGACCGCTTCACCCTCAAGGTGATCGACAACCACGTCTCCGCCGGGCTGCCGGTGCGCGCGTCGCTGAACCAGTTCACCCTCAACCCGTACCAGCGCGGCTGCGAGACCGCGTCCGCCGCCGCGCCCGGCTGCGCGACGGTCGCGCTCCTGCGCAACGGCGTCTCCGGCCGCACCGTGGCGGTGACCGCCGACGAGGGCGGGTTCGGGCGCGACGACCGCCGCACGGTCGTCGCCGGGCGCTGGGAGCACGACGTGGACGCGCAGACGACCTGGCGCGTCCAGGCCGGCTACGACGCGCGCTCCTACGACCAGCGGTTCTACGTGCAGGCCGGCCGCGCCAGCCTGCCGTCGCTCAACCTCGCCGCCGACCTGACCCGGCGCGGCGAGCTGTTCGGGCTCGCCGCCACCGGCTTCCTGGCCTTGGGCTACGACACCATCGACATCCGCGCGCCGACCTTCAACCGGGCGGCCTTCGGCGGCCCGCGGCTCGGCGCGCTGGTCGGCCTGCAGGAGGCGACGCAGGAGAACCTCGGCGGCCGGGCGCGGGCCGAGATCGCCGTGTCCGACCGCTGGACCGCCGTGCTCGGGGTCGGCGCGACGCGCACCGCGATCTCCGGGCGCAACACCATCTTCGCCTACACGGAGGCCGGCGCCGCCTCCGCGGTCACCCCGGTCGACCCGGCCTACGTCAACGTCGCGCCCGAGCTCGTCCTCGTCTACCGGCCGGATGCGGACTGGACCCTGCGCGGGCGGGTCGCCACCGGCTACGCGACCCCGTCGGTGGGCAACCTGTTCGTCACGCCGGCCGGCATCCCCGGCTCGAACACCGGGCTCCGGGGCCAGGAGAACCTCGGCTTCGACCTCGGCGCGGAATGGTCGCCGCTGGCGGGCGTGCGCGTCAGCCTCACCGGATTCTACGAGTTCTTCCGCAACGAGCTGGTCGGCCAATCCCCGGGGGCGGGGCTCCTGTCCTACACCTTCAACGTGCCGGCCTCCGAGCACCGCGGCATCGAGCTCGGAGCGGAGGCGGCCCTCGGCTCGGGCTGGCGGGGGACGCTGGCCTACAGCTTCGACGCCCAGGTCTACACCCGCTTCGTCGAGCGACTGGCGGCCGGCGCCTTCGCCGCCGCGTTCGACCGGGCCGGCAATCGCATCGTCGGGGTGCCGGAGCACCAGGTCCTCGCCCGGATCGGCTACGACGTGCCGGCCGGGCCGCTCGCCGGCCTCGGCGCCTACGCCGAAGCGGTGATGCAGGACGGCTTCTTCCTCGACAACGCCAACCTGCTGCGGGTGCCGGGCTTCGCGGTCCTGAACCTCAACGTCCACTACGCGACGGCGCTCGTCGGCTACGCCCGGCGCCTCGACCTCTACGGCGAGGTCCGCAACGTGTTCGACACGGCCACTGTCGGCGCCGCCAACCCGCTCGCCAATTCCCTCAACGCCGTCACCGGCCTGCAGAACGGCCGCGCCGTCCTGGCCGGCACGAGCGGGGCGATCTTCGCCGGGCCGCCGCGGACCTTCATGACCGGGATGCGGCTGCGGTTCTGACGCGCGCCCGGCGCCTTACTCTGACGCGCCGCCCTTCGGCCGGCGGAACCCGTCGTGGAGCGCCAGCATCTCGGCCATGCCGAGCGCCCGGCTGCTCCAGCGGGTCTCGGCGGTGTTCACCTGGGTGAAGCGGTCGTGCGACCGGCCGCCATAGGCGCCGAACAGCACCCGCCCCTCCGCGCCGTCCGGCGCCGGGCGGTCGATCCGGTACGAGGGCGGTCCGCCCTTGGCGGTGACGCCGATCCGCACCGCGGCGTCGCCGAAATGCTTCTGGCACATCCGCATGGTGGCGAGCACGGCGCGAAGGTAGGCCTCGCCGTCCTCCAGGTCGGGCAGCACGTCCGCGATGGTCGCATCGGGCGAAAGAGGGGGGCGTCGGGGCATCGGCATCTCGCTTCGTGCTCCCCCCTACCCTGCCGGGGGCGCAAGCGCGAGGCGTCCGCGCCCCTCAGGTCGGCTTGCGCTTCAGGAGCGCGTCGAGGCCGCCGACCCGGAACCAGTGGTAGCCGTAGCCCTCCAGGTAGAGGCAGTGGCGCCCGTCTTCGTCCGCCTCGCTCCGCGCGCCGGTGAGCAGGTCGACGAGCACGAGGCCGTCCGGCGCGGCGACGCCGGTGTCGAGAGCGAGCTCGGTCGGGCCGGGCCCGAGGTTGTGCACGCACAGGACCGCGTTGCCGCGCCAGTCGTAGCGGAGCGCCAGCACCGCCGGCCGGCCGGTCTCGAGGGCGGTGACGTCGCCCCAGCCGATCTCCGGCGCCTCCTTGCGCAGGCGGATGATGCTCTGCATCCAGTTGAGGAGCGAGCCCGGGTCGTGGCGCTGGTCGGCGACGTTGACGTGGGCGTAGCCGTAGGGGCCGTGGTCGATCGGCGGCATGGTCGGTGTCGCCGACCGGGTGAAGCCGCCCTGGGCCTCGGGGGTCCACTGCATCGGCGTGCGGGCGCAGTCGCGCTCCTTCAGGGACAGGTCGTCGCCCATGCCGATCTCGTCGCCGTAGCGCAGCACCGGCGTGCCGGGCAGGGTGAACATCAGCGAGTAGGCCAGGCGGATGCGGCGCGGGTCGCCGTCGAGCATCGGCGCGAAGCGGCGGCGGATGCCGCGGTCGTAGAGCTGCATCCCCTTCTCGGGGCCGAATTCCTCGAAGACGGTCTGGCGCTGCTTCTCGGTCAGGCGGCCGAGGTCGAGCTCGTCGTGGTTCCTCAGGAAGATGCCCCACTGGCACGAGAGCGGGCGCGGCTTCGTCCGCTCGATCGCCTTGGCCAGCGGCCGCGCGTCGTGGCCGGCCAGCGCGTAGAACGTCGCCTGGTTGATCTGGAAGTTGAACATCATGTGCATGCGGTCGGCGTCGTCGCCGAAGTAGTCGAGGTCCTGCTTGGGCAGGATGTTGGCCTCGGCCAGGATGATCGCGTCGCCCTTGCGCCATTGCAGGAACTCGCGGAAGTCGCGCAGCATGTCGAACTGCTCGGTCGGCGCACCCGCCACGTCGGCGCCCTTGCGCGCGATGACGAAGGGCACCGCGTCCATGCGGAAGCCCGAGACCCCGAGCTCGATCCAGAACCCCATGATCTTCAGGATCTCGGCCAGCACCGCGGGGTTGGCCGTGTTCAGGTCGGGCTGGAAGTCGAAGAAGCGGTGGAAGTAGTAGGCCTTGGCCTGCGCGTCCCAGGTCCAGGTCGTCTTCTGGACACCGGGAAACACCATGCCCTCGGAGGCCGTGGCCGGCTTCTCCTTCGACCAGACGTACCAGTTGCGGTAGGGCGAATCCGGGTCGGAGCGGGCGGACTGGAACCAGCGGTGCTGGTCCGAGGTGTGGTTGACCACGAGGTCGATCAGCACCCGCAGGCCGCGCTGCTTGGCGGCGTGGGTGAAGGCGACGAAGTCGCCGAGCGAGCCGTAGGCCGGGTCGACCCCGTAATGGTCGGCGATGTCGTAGCCGCCGTCGCGCTTCGGCGAGGGCTGGAACGGCATCAGCCAGACCGCGGTGACGCCGAGCCCCTGGAGATAGTCGAGCCGCCGCTCCAGCCCGGCGAAATCGCCGATCCCGTCCCCGTCGGCATCCATGAAGGTGCCGACCGACAGGCAGTAGATCACCGCGTTCTTGTACCAGAGGTCGTTGATCATGCGCGTGGCCCTCGTCGGGGTCGAAGGGGCCGCGGCGTCCGGGCGCGGCGACGGAACGGACGGACGGACGGCTACTTCCGCGCGTGTTCCATGTAGGCGCGCAGCACGGCGTTGATCCGGGTCTGGTACCCGCGTCCCTGGCCCTGGAAGAAGGCCAGCACGTCGGCGTCGAGCCGGATCGTCATCGGTTTCTTGCGCGACTCGGGGTGGAAGACCGCCTTGCTCCAGTCGATCTCCCGCCCCGCCTCGTCGGGATCGGACGCGATCGCGGCCTCGACCTCGGCATCGGTCATGGCCTTCACGGCCTCCCAGTCGGTCTCGCTCTCCCCGCGCTCAACCATCGCCTTCAGTTCCGCGGAGGGATAGCTGACGATACGCTTCCCGCTCTCCATTGCGTGCTCTCCTCATCGAGATCGCTCGCCGCGTCTCGCTCCGCCATGTCCAGATCAGGGTGACGAACAGGTCGTCCAGGATCGCGACCGTGAACTGGCGTCTCTCGCCGCGGTCTGCCATCGAAGAGGGCGGCCGCATCTCGGAAGTCGAGCCGATGCTTGAGCAGATTCGTCCGGCGCTTGGCCTCGTCCCACTCGAACATCGCACCTCACCGTAACGTGTCCATACGAGGCGTCAATACGCGGCCGCACGCAAGCCCCGAGCCTGGGAGGCTCCTTAAAACAGCCGCGTTGTGCACGCCCTGTTCAGCCGCCCGCGCCAAAGGTCGGCGTGCGCTGAGAAACCCAGCCGTGCCGGTGCCCCGGATCGCATGAACACCATCCTGATCAAGCTGTTTGCGACCGCCCTGACGCTGAGCCAGGTCACGACCAAGCCCGAGGCGCTGAAGACCCAGTTCGACCCGGCCGTGGACGGTCCGCAGGTCGTTCAGATCCTGCGCGACGGCTGCGCGCACATGCGAAAGGCCTTCGACATCGAGGACATCAACCTCGACGAGCTGATCTCCACCGCGATGGAGGACCCGACGGCCGTGGCCGGGCCGGCGGCGCCCAAGATCCTGCACGGGCTCGACATCGGCGAGCTGAATACGAGCTACAAGCAGTTCTGCAAGGGCGAGAACCCGAAGGGCTCGCCGTTCGACGCCCGCGAGGTGATCGAGTTCTACAACCGCGCGACCACCGACCTGCCGACCGCCGAGGCCCTGCGCGACAAGGCGCTGCCGGGCATGACCCGCATCCTCGACGCCTCGGGGAAGCCCTTCGCCGAGACCTTCGAGCCGAACGGCCGCCGCCTCGTCGTGCCGATCGCCGACGTGCCGCCGCTGGTCCGACAAGCCTTCATCGCCGCCGAGGACAAGCGCTTCGAGTGCCACCACGGCATCGACGAGCGGGGCGTGATCCGCGCCTTCATCGGCAACCTCGCCGCCCCCGGCCGGCCGGCCGGCGGCTCGACCATCACGCAGCAGGTGGTGAAGAACCTCTCGGTGGGCGACGACGTCACCTACGAGCGCAAGATCCGCGAGATGATCGTCGCCTCCCGCCTGGAGCGCATCCTCGGCAAGCCGCAGATCCTCGGGCTCTACCTCAACGGGATCTATCTCGGCCGCGGCGCCTACGGCATCGAGATGGCCGCCAGGAGCTATTTCGGGAAGTCGGTCGGGCAACTCACCCTGCCCGAGGCGGCGTTGCTCGCCGGCATGCCCAAGGGGCCGAACTTCTACAGCCCCGACAAGTACCCCGAGCGGGCCCGCGAGCGCCGCGCCTACGTCCTCGCCCGCCTCAAGGAGGAGGGGGCGATCACCGAGGCCGAGATGGCGGCGGCCGTCGCCTCCGACCTCGGGCTGAAGCCGGTCGAGACCGCGCGGCGCGATTCCGGGTTCTACGTGGTCGACCACCTCACCCGCGAGGCCCGCACCTTCGCCGGGCTGGATTCGCTCACCGCCCACTCCTTAACCGTGCGCTCGACGATCAACGCCGGGCTGCAGCGGGCGGTCGAGGGTGCGTTGCAGGACGGGCTGGCGAATTACGAGCGCGGCACCGGGCGCCAGACCTATCCGGGGCCGGAGTTCAACCTCACCGAGAGCGTGCGCAAGCTCCAGGCGGCGGTCCCCGCCCCCGAGGCCGCGCCGCAATCGCTGCCGGGCGTCACCGGTGCGGAGGCCAAACCTACAGAGATCAAGCCTGCCGAGATCAAGCCTGCCGAGGCGAAGGCGCCCGTCGGC
>NZ_VRUX01000221.1:0-6576 GCF_008039885.1 Methylobacterium sp. WL103 | reverse complement strand
GCGCGGGCCGGCGAGCGGCGCGCTCGGGTCGGATTCGGCCATGCCCTCGGCGTAGAGGAACTTGTGGAAGCCGCGGATGCAGGACAGCCGGCGCGCGGCCGACGCCGGCTTCAGGCCCCGCGGCTCGAGGGAGGCCACGTAGGCGCGAAGGCCCGCCGCCTCGATCTCGGCGAGGTCGAGACCTTCGTCGGCCAGGTAGCCGAAATAGTCGTCGAGGTCGCGCCGGTAGGCCTCGAGGGTGTTCTTCGCGGCCCCGCGCTCGGCGGCCAGCATGTCCAGGTAGGCCGCGATCTCGGGAGGCGTGGGCGGTTCGGGCTCGGGCGGGCGCGCCCGCTTCACCGAGCGCCCGGCTGGAGCTTCGAGGCGGGGATGGCGACGCTCATCTCCCGCGGCGTCGGCGTCACGAAGGTCGCGAGCGCGAACATGCCGGCGAAGACGAGGCCTGCCAGGATCGCGAGGGTGGCGAAGAAACGAAACAGGGTCGGCACAGGGGGCGAACCTCGGGGCACGCGGACGCAAGGGTACGTGGGGCGCAGCGGGAACGGTGCGTGTTTTGCGCTGCGGCACCTCGGGTTGCACCACGCCGCCGCGACGCTGGCAAGGCCCGCGGAGACACAGCGCGCGCGCGATTCGCCGAGACCACGCGGCGAACGCGCCTGCCCCGAGATACCGGGGGGCAGGGGGACAGAGAGGCGGGCCGCATGGGTGATAACCCCTCGGACTTGGTATATGACCCGGGGCTTCGCCGCCTGCGCGCCCGCACCCGCCGATCCGCCCGTCCGTTGCCAGCTATGCCGAGCCCCTTCAGATGACCACGCCCGAGCCGACGGGCGATCCGATCGAAGCGCGCCTGCGCCGGGCCCTCGGCTCGCGCTCGATCGTGCTCGTCGGCCTGATGGGGGCGGGCAAGAGCACCGTCGGCCGACGCCTGGCGAGTCGCCTGGGCCTGATCTTCAAGGACGCCGACATCGAGATCGAGGCGGCCGCCGGGCTGACCATCCCCGACATCTTCGCGATCTACGGCGAGCCGAGTTTTCGCGACGGCGAGGAGCGGGTGATCTCGCGCCTGCTGCGGGCGGGGCCGCTGGTGCTGGCCACCGGCGGCGGCGCGTTCATGCGCGAGACGACCCGGGCGCGGATCGCGGAATCGGGCGTCTCGGTCTGGCTGAAGGCCGAGCTCGACGTCTTGATGCGGCGCGTGCGCAAGCGCGGCAACCGCCCGCTGCTCCAGACCGAGGACCCGGAGCGGACCATGCGCGACCTGATGGACCTGCGCCATCCGGTCTACGCCGGCTCCGACGTGACCGCGCTGTCCCGCGACGTCGCCCACGACCGCGTCGTGCAGGACGTGCTCGACGCCCTCGACGCCTACCTCAACCCGCCCGACGAGAGCCGCGCGGTCGCCGCGCAGTGAACCCCGCATGACCGACCCGCTCACCGTCCACGTCCCCCTCGACCAGGGGCGCGACTACGACATCCTGATCGGCCGCGGCCTGATCGCCGGCGCCGGCGCCCGCGTCGCGGCTTTGGGCGGCAAGGCGGCGGTGATCGTCAGCGACGAGACCGTGGCGTCGCTCTACGGCGACGCCTTGCGCGCGAGCCTGGAGGATGCGGGCCTGCGCTCGGGCCTCGTCGCGGTGGCGCCGGGCGAGGCCTCGAAATCCTACGCGACCTATGCCGCGGTCTGCGACGGCCTGCTGACGCACAAGGTCGAGCGCGGCGACCTCGTGGTGGCGCTCGGCGGCGGGGTGGTCGGCGACCTCGCGGGCTTCGCCGCGGCGACCCTGCGGCGCGGCGTGCGCTTCGTGCAGGTGCCGACGAGCCTGCTCGCCCAGGTCGATTCCTCGGTCGGCGGCAAGACCGGGATCAACGCGCCGCTCGGCAAGAACCTGATCGGCGCGTTCCACCAGCCCCGCCTCGTGCTGGCCGACACGGCCACCCTCGACACGCTCTCGGAGCGCGAGATGCGGGCGGGCTACGCCGAGGTCGCCAAGTACGGCCTCATCGCCGACGCCGGCTTCTTCGACTGGTGCGAGGCCAACTGGCGCGGAATCTTCTCCGGCGGCCCGGAGCGCGACGAGGCGGTGGCGATCTGCTGCCGCGCCAAGGCCGGCGTCGTGGTCCGCGACGAGCGCGAGGACGGCGAGCGCGCGCTCTTGAACCTCGGCCACACCTTCGGCCACGCGCTGGAGCGCCTCACGGGCTACGAATCCGCCCGCCTCGTCCACGGCGAGGGTGTCGCGATCGGCTTGGCGCTGGCCTTCCGCTTCTCGGCCCGCCTCGGCCTGTGCCCCGGCCAGGATGCCGGCCGCGTCGCCAACCACCTCGCGCTCGCCGGCCTGCCGACCACGCTCCAGGCCGTGCCCGGGGGCTGCGGCGACGCCGACGCGCTGCTCGACGCCATGGCCCAGGACAAGAAGGTGAAGGACGGCGCGCTGACCTTCATCCTCGCCCGCGGCATCGGGCAGAGCTTCATCGCCCCGGGGATCGAGACGAACGCGGTGCGGGCGTTCCTGCAGGACGAGCTGGGGGGGGCGTGACGCGGCCACGGTTGAGCCGGTAGGAGGAAGCATCGATCCTCCCACCCTCCACCTCCGGATGAGGCTGTGAGAGGGAGCGGCGGCCGCAGCCTCGAATCATCCGCACCGCCGTTAACGGCCGCGGAACGCGCCACGCCTATTCTCGCGGCTCTAAGGCTCGCGCAGGTTTGGTCCACCCATGTACCCGTCACGGCTGGTCGCCGCCCGCATCGCGCGGATCGGGGACGATTTGCGCGCGCGGCTCGCCGACGAAGCCGGGCTGCTGCGCTTCGCGCGGCTGGCTGCCGCGTTTCTCGTGCCGACGGTTCTGGCGATCGCCTACCTCGCCTGCGGCACCGGCCCCGATCCGCGCCACAACTGGCTCGGAGACGTGATGGGCAGCGACCTCGCCCAGGTCTGGGTCGTCGGCCGGACGGCGCTGAGCGGGCGTGCGACCGAAGCCTACGAGCTGCCGACGCACCTGCAGAACCTCGCCGCCGCGTTCGGGCCGGACTGCCGGTTCGCGTGGCATTATCCGCCGGTGTTCCTGCTGGTGGCCTCGCCGCTCGCGCTGCTGTCGCCGCAGGGCGCGTTCCTCGCCTGGATCACCCTCTCGCTGGCGGTCTTCTCAGGCGCGCTCCTGGTGGCGACCGGGCGGCGCGACGCGGTGCTGCTCGGGCTCGCCCACCCGCTCTTGCTCTGCAACCTCACCTACGGCCAGAACGGTCTCGTCACCGCCGGACTGCTGACACTCGGCGCCGTGCTGGTCGACCGGCGGCCGTGGCTCGCCGGATGCTGCTTCGGTTTGGTCGCCTACAAGCCTCAGCTCGCGGCGCTGGCGCCGTTCCTCCTGCTGGTGACGGGCCGCCGGCACGCCCTCGCAGCCTGCCTCGCCACTGCGTTGGCGCTCTGCCTCGCATCCGTGGCCTTGTTCGGGGTCGCGCCCTGGCAGAGCTTCCTCGCGACCCTGTCGGAGACCAACCGCATCATCCTGCGCGAGGCCGGCGCCGGGCTCGACATCAACGCCAGCGCCTTCGGCGCGGTCCGGCTGGCCGGCGGCTCCTTCGCGGCGGCCTGGGCGGTGCAGGTCGCCGCCGGCCTCGCGGCGCTGGGCTTGGCCTGGCGTATATGGGCCGCCGACGGCGCCGTGGGCTTACGCGCGGCGACGCTGCTCGCCGCGGCGCCGATGGTCTCGCCCTACGTGCCCGTCTACGACCTCGCCCCGCTGGTCCCGGCGACGATCCTCCTCGCGCTCGCCGCCCACCGCGCGGGCGGGCTGCGCCGCCACGAGTGGGCGCTGATGCTCGCCGTGCCGCTGACCGCCTTGCTGCGTCTGGCGATGGCCTCGACGGGCATCTCGTTCGGCTTCCTCCTCGGCGTCGCGACCTTCGCCTGCATCGCCGCGCGGGCGCTGCCGCAGCGCACGACGCGCCTTGCGACCGCGGCGGCCCATCCCTGACCGTGTGCTTCCGAGGATAGGGAAATCCGGCGCCGAATCCCCTATGAGGGATGTCGCCGTCGCGCCTCGATCCCGAGCCTGCCGCCACGGCACAGGCTTGAAAACACGGCCCCATGGAAACCCACACCGACCTCTGGCTGGCCGCGAGCATCGTCGTGATCTCGCTGCTGCTCTCGGCCTTCTTCGCCGGCGCGGAGACCGCCTTCACCGCCGCCTCCCGCGCGCGGATGCACACGCTGGAGGAGGCGGGCGACGCCCGGGCCGGCATCGTCAACCGCATCCTGGCGATCCGCGAGCGCTTCATCGGCGCGATGCTGATCGGCTACAACATCGTCGCCATCGGCGCCTCGGCCTTCATGACGAGCGTGCTGACCGCGATCTTCGGCAAGAGCGGCGTGATCTACGCCACCGTCGGCATGTCGGTGCTGGTCATCGTCTTCGCCGAGGTGCTGCCGAAGACCCTCGCCATCTCGAAGCCGGACAAGGCCGCCCTGCTGATGGCCCGCCCCGTCGCCTTCGCGGTGGCGGTGATGGGGCCGCCCGCGATCGCGATCGAGAGCCTGGTGCGGCTGATGCTGCGTCCGTTCGGCGTCACCATCGGCGACCACCAGTCGATCCTTTCGGCGACCGAGGAGATCCGCGGGCAGGTGGCGCTGCTGCACCGGGAAGGCGGCGTGGCCAAGGCCGAGCGCGACATGCTCGGCGGCCTGCTCGACCTCTCCGACCTCTCCGTCTCCGAGGTGATGGTCCACCGCACCAAGATGCGGATCATCAACGCCGACCTGCCCTCCGAGGAGATCGTGCGCGAGGTGCTGGCCTCGCCCTACACCCGGATGCCGCTGTGGCGCGGCACCACCGAGAACGTCGTCGGCGTGCTGCACGCCAAGGACCTGCTCCGGGCGCTGGACGCCGCCGGCGGCGACGCCTCCGGCCTCAAGGTCGAGGCGCTGGCGCTCGAGACCTGGTTCGTGCCCGACACCACGAGCCTGCGCGACCAGCTCAAGGCCTTCCTCTCGAAGAAGACCCACTTCGCCCTCGTCGTCGACGAGTACGGCGAGGTGATGGGCCTGATCACCCTGGAGGACATCCTCGAGGAGATCGTCGGCGACATCGCCGACGAGCACGACGTCACGGTCTCGGGCGTGCGGCCGCAGGGCGACGGCTCGGTCAACGCCGACGGCGGCGTCCCCATCCGCGACCTCAACCGGGCGATGGACTGGCACCTGCCGGACGAGGAGGCGACCACCATCGCCGGCCTCGTCATCCACGAGGCGCGCGCCATTCCCGACCAGGGAACCGCGTTCAACTTCCACGGCTTCCGCTTCCAGGTCCTGCGCAAGTCCAAGAACCGCATCACCGCGTTGCGGATCACGCCGTTGGAGGCCGCCGGCAACAAGCGCGGCGACGGGTAAGGTATCAAAGCCTGGGCTGTCGCGAGGATGCGCGACCGAGAGAGCCGAGCAAGAGGTTGAAGACAAAAATGCCTAACCTATGATAAGTCCACTAGGTTTTATGTCGTCGTGGCAGAAGCTTTAGGCATTATTTATCACCTCGAATAACAATGTTGAAAATCTCGGGACGCAGGGGTGCAGAGGCAGTCCCGACCTCGGAGTGATCTGCGGGATACAGCAAGCCGTCCATGCGTCTCGACATCCCGACCCTCCTGTTGGTGACGTTCGTCCTCACGTTCCTCGTGGGCGTGCTGTTCCTGCTGTCCTGGGTGCAGGCGCGCGGGACGCGCGCGCTTGCGATCTGGGGCGTCGCGCACCTCGGCGGCGCCGTCGCGTCCGGCGGGCTGGCGTTGCGCGGCATGATCCCCGATTGGGTCTCGATCGGCGTCGCCAACGCCGTCATGATCGCGGTGTACGGGCTGATCTGGAGCGGCGTGCGGGCTTTCGAGGGGCGGACGCTGCGCCTCGCCCTCCCGGTACTTGGCGGCGGTGTCTTCGCGGTGGCCTGCCTCGTGCCGGGCTTCTACGAGTCGATCGCGGCGCGGGTCGTCCTGGCCTCGTCCATCGCCGCCGGCTTCTGCGGGGCGAGCGCCTACGAAATCTGGCGCGGGCGCGCGGAACGGCTGGTGTCGCGCTATCCGGCGATGGTCCTGCTCTGCGCCTACGGGCTCTGCTACGCCATCCGGATTCCCGCGGCGCTGATCGCTCCGCTTCCGACGGGACCTGACGCCCTGCAATCGCCCTGGGTGGCGATCCTGTGCTTTGCCGCGATGCTGTTCACGATCGCCATCGCCTTCACGTTCATGGCGCTGACGAAGGAGCGGGCCGAGCGGTCGCAACGGCTCGCCGCGTCGATCGATCCGCTCACCGGCATCGCCAACCGCCGCGCCTTCGTGCAGGAGGCCGAGGCGCTGCTGGCGCGGCCATTGCCGGCTGCGCTGCTGCTGTTCGACCTCGACCACTTCAAGCGCGTGAACGACACCTACGGCCATGCGGTCGGCGACGGGGTGCTGGTGGCGTTCTGCGCCCTGGGACGGGCCCTGCTGCCAACGGAGCGGGTGTTCGGGCGCCTCGGCGGCGAGGAGTTCGCCTGCCTGATCCCGGTGGACGGTCCGGAGGAGGCGCGCCGGGTCGCGGTGCGGTTCGG
>NZ_VRUX01000220.1:0-6608 GCF_008039885.1 Methylobacterium sp. WL103 | reverse complement strand
ACCGGGAGGCGCTCGGCCTCGCCGTGGTGGTCGCCGTGGCGCTGGCGGTCTCGCCGGATGTCGGGCAGATCGCGGCGCTCGCGATCGGGGCGCTGGCCTTTGCGGTAACGAGCTTCCGGCCGCGCCTCGGCGTCGGCCTCACCGCCGGCATCGCCGCCGGCTTGCTCGCGGTGGCGCCGCTGCTGCCGTTTCTCGCCCGACCCGTCGGCGCCGCCCTGTTCGGCCCCCTGAGCCCCGGCGTGATGACGCTGAAGAGCTGGCAGCGGATCGTGACCACCGAGCCGGTCAGGCTCATCACCGGCCACGGCTTCGAGACGGCCTTGCGCGGGCGCGTCTTCGGGCTGATCCCGGTGAACGCGCCGAGCACGGCGCTGTTCGCCATGTGGTACGAGCTCGGCGTCGTCGGTGCGCTGGCCGCCGCCTACGCCCTCTACGCCTCGGTTCGCCGCGCCGGCCGCGACGTGCCGCTGCTGGTGCCCGGGGCGATGGCGGGCTTCGCCGCTGCCTTCACCATCGCCTGCATCGGCGTCGGCCTGACGGTAGTGTGGTGGCTGACGACGCTGGCCATCACCATCCTCGTCTTCGTCGCGATCGAGCGCGGCCAGTTCCGCACCCGCCGCCCGAAGGTGAGCCGCCTGAAGCTGCCGCCCCTGGGCGAGCCGCCGACGCCTTGAACTTCGTCTCATGGGTCAGGACCCATGAGGTCCGGTCTCAAAGGTCGGCGGCGGCCTCGATGCCGGCCATGTCGGCGTCCGACAGCCCGACATGGTGGCCGATCTCGTGGATGAGCACGTGGGCGACGAGGTGGCCGAGCGTCTCGTCGTGCTCGGCCCAGTAGTCGAGCAGGGGCCGGCGGTAGAGCCAGACCGTGTTCGGCATCTGGCCCGTGACGGTCTCGCCGGCTTGCGCCAGACCGATCCCGCGGAACAGGCCGAGCAGGTCGAACTCCGATTCGCACTGCATCTCGGACAGCGTCTCGTCATCGGGGAAGTCGTCGACGACGATGCGGACGTCGCGCGCCAACGCCTGGAACTCGGCCGGCAGCGCCGCGAAGGCGGCGTGCGCCAGATCCTCGATCTCGACGAGGCTCGGCGCCTTCGCCGCGCTCAGGGCTTGCGCGTCGACGAGGCTCACGCGGCATCCTTGGCGACGGGAAGGACGCAGCGGCGCAGGAACGCGGCGAGGTCGTTGGTGATGTGGTCGATATGGGCTTCGCGTACCGCCTCCTGCTCGAAGGCCTCGCGGTAGGGGTCGATCGCGGACGGCACCACCAGCACGGTGGCCATGCCCATCTGGTGCGGCACCACGAGGTTGCGGGCGATGTCCTCGAACAGGGCCGCGCGCCGTGGGTCGACCGCGTGCTGGGCGAGGAAGCGCTCGTAGGTCACGCGTTCGGGCTTCGGCACGAAGTCGGCGGCGGCGATGTCGAACACGTCCTCGAAGTGGTCGAGGATGCCGAGGCTTTTCGCGACGTTCTCGGCGTGCTTGCGCGAGCCGTTCGTCAGGATGAGCTTGCGCCCAGGCAGCTGCTCGATCGCGTCGCCGAGCGCCGGATCGAGCCGGATCGTCGCGTGGTCGATATCGTGCGCGAAGTCGAGGAAGGCGTGCGGATCGACGCCCTCCTCGACCATCAGCGCCTTAAGGGTCGTGCCGTAGCGGTGGTAGAAGTATTTCTGCAGCGCGCGCGCAGACAGCCCGTCGAGGCCGTAGAGCTGCATGACGAACAGCGTGATGCGCTCGTCCACCTGCGGCCACACCATGGCGTCGCTCGGATAGAGCGTGTTGTCGAGGTCGAACACCCAGGTGTCGACGGCCTCGAAGCCGCGGGCGTCGTCCGCCGTCACGTGGCTCTCGCCGGCTATTGTTCTGTCCGAGATGTCCGGTCTCCGAGATGACCGCAAGGCAGGATGTGCGCACCCGGATTCCAAGCAAGATCCGGGCGCGCACGATGCGGGGTTGGGCCGTCAGCTCCGGCGGATCAGGGTGCCGGCGCCGTAATCGGTGAAGAGTTCCAGCAGCACGGCGTGGTTGACCTTGCCGTCGAGGATCACGACCGCCTCGACGCCCTGATCGATCGCGTAGATGCAGGTCTCGATCTTCGGGATCATGCCGCCGGTGATGGTGCCGTCGGCGATGAGCCGCCGGCAATCTTCGACCGTCAGCTCCGGGATCAGGTTCTTGTCCTTGTCGAGCACGCCCGGCACGTCGGTGAGGAGCAGCAGGCGCTTGGCTCGGAGCGCCCCGGCGATGGCGCCGGAGAAGGTGTCGGCGTTGACGTTGTAGGTCTTGCCGTCGGCGCCGTAGGCCACGGGGGCCAGCACGGGGATCAGTTCGGCCTTCAGCACCGCGTCGAGGACGCCGCGCTCGACGTGCTCGGGCTCGCCGACGAGGCCGAGGTCAACCGTCTGCATCTCCCGGCTCTCGGGGTCCATCACGGTCTTGGTCGCGCGCTTGGCCCGGACCATGTTGCCGTCCTTGCCGCACAGGCCGATCGCACGGCCGCCCTCGGCCGAGATCCAGCCGACGATCTGCTTGTTGATCGAGCCGGCCAGGACCATCTCGACCACCTCGACGGTGGCCTCGTCGGTGACACGGAGGCCGCCGCGGAACTCGGACTGGATGCCGAGCCGCTCGAGCATCCGGCCGATCTGCGGGCCGCCCCCGTGGACGACGATCGGTTTCACGCCCGATTGCTCGAGCAGCACGATGTCCTCGGCGAAGTCTTCGGCCGCGGAGGCGTCGCCCATGGCGTGCCCGCCATACTTGATGACCACGATCTCCTGGTCGTAGCGCTGCATGTGGGGCAGCGCCTGGGACAGGACTTCGGCGCGGACGTGCACGTTCGGCAGTTCGGTCATCGGCATCCTCTCGCGCCGGCTTCGCGACGCGCAGGTCTCTACAGGAAGCTTGGCGAACCGCGAAGCGCCATCACAGGCCCAGCTCCGAGAGGCCCGGATGATCGGCGGGCCGCGGCCCCTGAGGCCAGTGGAACTTGCGCTCCGAGGCGGCGATGGCGACGTCGTTGATGCTGGCCTCGCGGCGGCGCATCAGGCCGGCCTCGGTGAATTCCCACTGCTCGTTTCCGTGGGAGCGGAACCACTGCCCGTCCGCGTCGTGCCACTCGTAGGCGAAGCGCGCCGCGATCCGGTTCTCGTGGAAGGCCCAGACCTCCTTGATCAGGCGGTACTCCCGTTCGCGCTCCCACTTGCCGGTCAGGAAGGCGACGATCGCCGGGCGCCCGACCAGGAACTCGGAGCGGTTCCGCCACCAGCTGTCGGGCGTGTAGGCCAGCGACACCCGCTCGGGGTCGCGGGTGTTCCAGGCGTCCTCGGCGCCGCGCGCCTTCTTGGCCGCGGACCCGGCATCGAACGGCGGCAGCGGTGGGCGCGTCTCGGTCATGCGGTTCGATCTCCTGGTCGCAGCCGCCCGATCGTTCGCGGGCGGCGCGGTCGATGCGTCGGGCGGACGGCGCGGGTCAGGCGCCGAGCCCGAGCATCAGGCCGATGTTCTGCACGGCCGCGCCCGAGGCGCCCTTGCCGAGGTTGTCGAGGCGGGCGACCAGCACCGCCTGCCGGTGCTCGGCCGAGCCGAACACCCGCAGCTCCAGGCGATCGGTGTCGTTGAGCGCCTCCGGCTCGATCTGTTCCTTGTGGGCGCCGGTGGTCGCGCCGGGCACGACCTGCACCAGGGGCTGCCCCGCGTACCAGCGCACGAGGGCGTCCTCGAGGTCGCCCGCCGACGGGCGGCCCGGCAGCGCGTCGAGATGGAGCGGGATCGACACCAGCATGCCCTGCCGGAACGCGCCGACGGAGGGGATGAAGATCGGCCGGGCGGTGAGCCGGGAATAGGTCTGCGTCTCCGGCAGGTGCTTGTGCGCGAATCCGAGGCCGTAGAGCAGGAACGGCGCGGCCGAGCCGGCCTCGTAGGATTCGATCATGCTCTTGCCGCCGCCGCTGTAGCCGCTGACCGCGTTGATGCTGACGAAGGTGTCGGCCGGAATCAGGCCGTCCTCGACCAGCGGCCGCAGCAGCGCGATCGCGCCGGTGGGATAGCAGCCGGGGTTGGCGACCCGCCGCGAGGCGGCGATCGCCTCCGCCTGCCCAGGGGCCATCTCGGCGAAGCCGTAGGTCCAGCCGCTGGCGATCCGGTGGGCGGTGCTGGCATCGAGCACGCGGGGACCGCCGCCGGGCAGCGCGTCGCAGAGCGCCACCGTCTCGCGGGCCGCGTCGTCCGGCAGGCAGAGCACCACGAGGTCGACCTCGGCGAGCAGCGCCCGCTTCACGCTCGAATCCTTGCGGTCGGCATGCGCGATGCTGCGGAGCACCACCTTGCCGTCGCGCTCAAGGCGCTCCCGGATGCCGAGCCCTGTCGTGCCGGCCTCGCCATCGATGAACACCGTCGGCTTTTTGGTCTCGCCCGCCATCGCTCGTCGCACCCTCGAAGCCGGCCGCCGCCGGGACGTCGTGTCGCGGTGCGGGAGGTGGCCGGTGCGTGCCGGCCTGTCAATGCCGGGCGCCATCAACAAGCCATCGCGCTGCTGCCGGAACGCGGTGGGCGTGCCCCCGTTGTCGGCAAAATCGACGACGATGGGTGAAAGACGATGTCCGAGACCGCGAAGAAGACCGATCCCAAGCTTTGGGAGACGACCAAGGACAAGGTCACGAAGAGCGAGAAGGGCGGAAAGGCCGGCCAATGGTCGGCTCGCAAGGCCCAGCTCGCGACGCAGGAATACAAGAAGGCCGGCGGCGGCTACGCCGGCAAGAAGACTGACGACAACCACCTGAAGCAGTGGACCGACGAGGAGTGGGACACGAAGTCCGGCAAGGAAAGCGGCAAGACCGGGGAACGCTACCTGCCGAAGAAGGCGCGCGAGGCCGTCTCGGACGAGCAGTACGACCGCTCGACGCAGAAGAAGCGCAGCGACACGGCGAAGGGCAAGCAGTTCTCGAAGCAGCCGAAGGACGTGGCGAAGAAGGCCGCGACCGCCCGCAAATCCGCCTCCGGCGAGACCAAGGCCGACCTGATGAAGAAGGCCAAGGCGCAGAAGGTGCCCGGGCGCTCGAAGATGTCCAAGGCGGAGCTCGAGAAGGTGGTCCACGCTTGACGCGGCAGTCGCGCCCGCTGGGACCTGTCGGGCGGTCCGCTGAAGGCGAGCTCGACCGATTTGGGTCAGCGATTGGACCGAACCAATAAAAAAGGCGGCCCCGCAAGGAGCCGCCTTCTCTTTTGACCGAATGGGCCGATCAGCGCTTCGAGAACTGGAAGCTGCGGCGAGCCTTCTTGCGGCCGTACTTCTTGCGCTCGACCACGCGGCTGTCGCGGGTGAGGAAGCCCTCGCGCTTCAGCGGCGCGCGAAGCTCCGGCTCGTAGTAGGTCAGCGCCTTCGAGAGGCCGTGGCGCACCGCGCCGGCCTGACCCGAGAGACCGCCGCCGGCGACCGTGACGGTGATGTCGTACTGGTCGACGCGGTTGGCCACCGTGAGCGGCTGGCGCAGGATCATGCGCAGCACGGGGCGGGCGAAGTACACCTCGACGGCGCGCTTGTTGACGACGACCTTGCCGGTGCCGGGGCGGATCCAGACGCGGGCGACCGCGTCCTTGCGCTTGCCGGTGGCGTAGGCGCGGCCCTGGGCGTCGAGCTTCTGCACGTGGACGGGCGCGGCGTGCTCGTTCTCGAGGCCGCCGGCGTTCGACCGGTTGAGGTCGGAGAGGGACTGAAGCGTCGCCATCTTAAGCGCTCACGTTCTTGCGGTTGAGGACGCCGACGTCGAACGTCTGCGGCTGCTGGGCCTCGTGCGGGTGGCTGGTGCCCTTGTAGACCCGGAGGTTGCCCATGATCTGGCGGAACAGCGGGCCGCGGGGCAGCATGCGCTCGACGGCCTTCTCCACGACGCGCTCGGGGAAGCGCCCTTCGAGGATGAACTTGGCCGACCGCTCCTTGATGCCGCCGGGGAAACCGGTGTGGTGGTAGTACACCTTCTGGACGTATTTGCGCCCGGTGAACTTCACCTTGTCGGCGTTGATGACGATGACGTTGTCACCGCAATCGACGTGGGGGGTGTAGGCGGGCTTGTGCTTGCCGCGCAGACGCAGGGCGATGATCGACGCCAGACGGCCGACGACGAGGCCCTCCGCGTCGATCACGATCCACTTCTTGTCGACGTCGGCGGGCTTCAGCGAAAAGGTTTTCATAAGCCGAATTCCGTTGGCGCTCGGTGGTGTGTCGAAAAACGAGCCGCCGCCGCGTCGGGGGACGCGGTGGCGTTGGCCGGTGGATAGACGGGGCGACGCCTGAGGTCAAGCCGTTTCGCAGGCGCGCATCACCGGAAAAGCGATGTTCTGGAAGGAGTTCAGCCCAGTGGTATCCAGATACCGCGAGCCCGGGACCTGTCCCGTCGCACCATCGCGAATGGTGTGCTTCAATCCATTCCGCCACCTCGCGGGGCGATGGTGAACTTCTGTACGCCCTTGCCCGCGAGCACCGGCTTCTTCGCGCTGATGATGCGCGAGTTGACCCCGGTCCAGCCGATTTCGCCCGAGAGCCGGCCGTACTCGATCTTGGGGCAGCGGTTCATGATGACCGTGACGCCACGCGCCTCGGCGCGGGC
>NZ_VRUX01000021.1:0-22679 GCF_008039885.1 Methylobacterium sp. WL103 | reverse complement strand
CCAAGAACGGCGCCAGCCACGTATCGAGCCCGTCCGTCCCCTCGCGATCCCGATCCATCGCCGCCCCCGAGCCATCCTCGGGCAGACAACGCATCACGACCCTTTAAAGTGCCCAGGTAGTGCTAGGGAGCGTTGCTCTCGTACGTGGACTTGGTGGCTCAAGTCCGGTCCGATCATCCTCTACGGGCCATCCGGCAACTGATGGACGAGGCTCCGTCGGCCCTGAGCGGGTCGTACTCGGCGCTCTATGCGACCCGGATTGGCCGTCTATAGATCCCGCCCGAGATACTGCGGGCCATGCTTCTGCAAGCGTTCTACTCGATCCGCCCTGTGGGTACATGATTGCTAAACCCCGGCTTATCAATTATTATCGGAAATGACCGCTGTAATTTTTATAAACTTGAATTAAACTACCAAGCTCATAAGCGATCTTATTTATGTTTGGAATATTTAAGCCTGAGGCCGTTGTAAATTCTTGTATTTACAGATCACGGTTTTATAACTGCAACCGTTGACTTAGAAACATATATAAAATTTAAGTTTCAATACCCCTTTCAGAGTTTGTCATTTTCGCTACTCATTTTAATTTAATTGATACCAGGACACTGACAAGATCGCGATCTAATGTTCCCTTACCCTTATCGAGATGATGCAGGGTAAAGAACAGCCGAGCTGTGTCGCCTTCGATCGTGTCGAAGTTGAGCGACTTGCTGTCCGGATCGATAAGGGATGGATATACGTAGAAGTACTCGTTCTGAAATTCTCTTGGGCGGGTTGGTGCCTGCATGATCCGAACCGGCGGCTTCCAAGTCTTCAAATCGGAACTTTCAGACGCGTAGAAGCCCGGAATAGGGGCCTCGTCTCCCGGCAGTCTCAAGCGGCTTGCGAATATTGTAATCCAACATCCGCATTTCTTGTGAAGAGAAATGGACCGCGCTTCGCCATGAAGCGCACCGATGCCGACGGGAGCGCAAGGGGCACCAGTCGACATGTCGACTGAGAACGCTGTTCCATCCCACGCTCTCCAAGCGCTCGGGTCGAAAGGGTTAGTCGTACGAAGAAGACAGTTTCCAGGCGCTTGGCGATCCTCACCCTGAGCATACACCATGACGTACTGCGCACCTTCCATCGTGACTATATTCGTAGCCGTAAACACCCCAAATCGAGCAGTCTTACCTTCATAAATACCTCCTAATCCAGCGATCGTTCTACTGAATTGGGCGGTCCGCTGGAACGAAGCTCCCATGTCAGTGGAGATTGCTCCAACGATATCATTGAGCCAACAACGTCCCGGCAACCCTTTTGAGTCACAACCAGATCTTCGAATGACCCCACTTAAGTCATGGCTTACGAGGGCCGCCACATGTCGGCCATCGCGCGTAAACACTGCTTGAAGCCAGAACTTCTCGTCTCCAGTGGGATCGAGCTCATTGCTACTTAGAACAGTTCGGCATGTAGGTCGGACCTTGTCGAGCTTTGGCCCAACTAGCACCCAATTCTCGTAATGCGTTGCAAGGAGTACGATATTTCCGTCCGCACGTCGAAAGGCGCGGGCTGGCGAGTCCGGGAGCGCATCAGGGGCGCACTTGTCTGTTTTCCAGCGGTACGTCGTCGCTGGCTCCCCTTGGATTGCGAACTCAAGGTGGGCTGGTTCACGCGAAGGCTGCGCGACTGCGGTGGCGGCGGTGCTGAAAATCGCTGCGATCAAGGCAGCAATCTTTGTTGCCAATTTATGCTGTTTGCTCATGCTCGCTCTATTATGCGTCAATTGCTTTTCGTGTATTTTTGCGTTGATTTTTACTGCCAAAAATTCAGCGCAAAATACTTCATTGCCTTTGAGACGGCTCGGCTAAGCTGCTACGGTGCTGGCCGGTAGCGGACGCTCTACAAAGGTGTCTTTAATCAAGCGGTTCACTTCGAACAGGTCGGCTGTGACTTCGTCAGTCGTTGGCCCTCTCCATTCGGCGGCTGACACGAAACCCGCCTCGGACAATTGGCCTCGCAAGGCACAGAAATCTAATTCGGCCCTTGCGCGCCAGAGAGAATTCTTATCGCGCTCAGGGGACCATAAGCGCCGAATGCACGGGGGAGAGTACGCCGGCACGCATCCAAACGACATGAGCTGCCAGTCGAACACCACGCTCATTGGACGACGGCGTACGATCGTGACGCGCTGATCGGGGCGGACGAATAGTGCGAAGAGGTGAAGCGCAGAACCTTCCGCGAAAATGAGGGTCTCGGCTTGGCGGTACAGTCCGATCTGATCGAGGATGCTTAGTTCCTGCGGATGGATGATCTCGTAGCCGTCCCGCGTCAGATTCTCCTCAAGGACACCTTCGCAGATGATGCCCGCTTCTACAGTGAGCTTTGAGCGTGAGACGTAGATCTTTCGTGGTCCTTGCACAGCAGGAACAGGAAGCTTGGCGAACAATGCTTGCACGACTGGGTGCCCGTAGATGAAACCAATCCGCGAATGTGCGATCTGATCTGGAACGAGAAGGGTCTCGAATCGGGCCGGCTCCCTGATAATTATTACCTTCGTTAAAATAGAAATATGCTTTATAAACTCGATCATGTAATTGGGAACAGGGGCGTCACGGAAGCGCAGATAGAAGACGATTGACTTAACGCGATAATCACAGAACTGAGTCGCCCATAGTCTACACAAGCTTTCTGCGAAAAAATGTCCGAAGTGTTCATTCTTAAACAGGCCACCAAAAAGGTGGACACCGTCATAGACTTGAAATGAACTCTCGCTATTAATGGAAGTTGGAGTATTGCGCAATCCGTTTTTGATGTGGTTGCCGCGGGGGCAGACGGTTCCGTCGCTGTAGTAAACGCCTCCGTCGAACGCTTCTGGCCCGCTCTTCCCGTGTATGATGCGGGTCATCGGCGCCACTATTGCGCCTGAAATCACCTCAACCAATGGCCGCTGTTGGCCCTGCTTCTCGAAGGCCTCGTCAATTCGAGAACGGAATGAATCAGGAAAATTGATAATTGGCTTGGCTCCACAATACGCTAGTCGGCTACTGCCGTCCGAGACCAACCGCTTAGGTTTCAAATGCGTGTCATCGAACTCTGTCGAATCTGTAGAGGATTCGTCATGGCAAATCAAGAAAGTCAGCAGGTTGATACTCTCACCGGAGCGTTTCCCCCTTGAGTTTACCGATCATTATCTATTACACGCCAGTCTGTCGCAGCAGATTCCTCCACTATTTGCCCATGACTCATTTCGATTAAATCAATGGTATGTTCAAATGTTCGACATTCGAAATATCAGCCTCCCTATTGTTTCGTTATGACTAAGAAAGCTCTATTGTTCCACCTTTTTAATTGTACGCAATAACCTTGCTTGAGTATCGTGAGCGACTGACCAAAGTTCATGTTGCCTCCAGGGAATACATGTGTGGTCTCGAACAGTGCCGAACGGGCGAAGTTCCCGTCAATGCAACGAGCTTGCCCAATCAAAGTGACGGACTAACTTAGCTCCGGGTCGTCGCCTGCGGTAGCACAACTCAAGGATAACCCCATGTCCGCAAAAGTGCGAGCAGCGCTTGAATCCGTGAGTGAAGCGTACAAGACCCCGGCCGACGCTTGGCCGGAGAACGTGGCGCAGACCCCAGCGCCCGTTCCGCAGCCTGAGCCGAAGCCGGCGCCTGCTACCTCGGCCCCAACGCACGCGCCTCCCCCTGCGTTCGTATGAAAAGCTTCAAGCCCAAGGATCAGGATGGCAACGATCGAGGCGAAGACCGGCCGCCGCCCGTTGGCGGGTCGAAGCCGCGGACGCATTTCCTTCAGGGTGATGTCGTCCTATTCCTCGATCAGCGCGCGCAGGAAGGCCTCGTGCGGGTCGAGCTTCGAGCGGCGTGCCCGCCCCTGCAGACGGGCTGCCACCGTCCCAGTCGTCTTGAGCGCGGACATCCAGCGGATTGAGGCGGCGACGTTGACCTCGATCTGCGCCGCCTGCCGGCGGGAGGTCGTTGCAGCGGCTTCCACCACCCAATCGTGCAGATCCTGGCTGTAGGGTCGTCCCATCCGTCGCTCCTTCTCCAGAGCGATCAATAAATCAGCCCAACAGCTTCGCGTGCCCCCCACCCGACCGATTCAGTGAAAACTGAAAACGCTTTAGCCGTCCACATTTTTGGCGTTGCTACTGCATTAATTCAGACTCTTCTCAGACTGGGGGTCGTGAGGCAAGCTTCTCCTGAGCGAAGTTTTCGGGTTCCGGCTGTATCGCTCCCGCGGGTCACACGCTTCTCTCTGCGGTTGGCGCGAGGCCGCCGCATAATGGGGTGAGAAGAACGATGCGCCTCAATCTGTTTCACGACTTGGTTTGCTGAAATTCTTCTCTGATTGGGGTTCGTGAGGCAAGCGTCTCCTGATCGATGTTTTTCCGGTTCCGGCTGTATCGCTCCCGCGGGTCACGCGCTTCTCTTCGCGGTCTGCGCGAGGCCGCCACATGATGGGGTCAGGAGAGTGAGGCGTCTTAATCTGTTTCACGACCTAGTCTGCTGATGCGGACCGGTTCTGGACTTTCAACGAGATCGCCCCATCCATCGTCCCCGCCGGAACGATCCGGGTAACCTCGCGAGTGAAGTCTGGGGTGTCAAACAGCGTTAAACATTGGTTCATCCGCGCTTTCAATGCTGCGGGATGATTCGGGCGTTGGTTCACGTGGTGACCCAAGGGCAGCGCGATGCCGATGTTGAACCCGTCGATGCCGTCGGTCCCGGACGGCCTGCACGTCGATGACCTGACGCTGAATGAAACGGGGTTGCTGATCACCGCCCGGACCACGGGGGCCCAGGCCTCCTGTCGGGTCTGCGGGCGTGCGTTAGCGCGGGTGCACAGCAGGTATTGGCGGACGTTCAAAGACCTGCCCTGGCAGGACCGAGCGGTGACGTGGCTGGTGCAGGTGCGCCGCTTCCGGTGCAGTCATTGCCCGGGTCGGGTCTTCGCCGAGCCCGTACCGGGACTGGGCGCGCGCAAGGCGCGCCGCAGCGACCGATTGGCCGAGGCGCAGACCGATATCGGCATGGTGCTCGGCGGCGAGCCCGGCGCACGGTTGTCGCGGCGGCTGGCCATGCCGGTCAGCGGCGACACCGTCCTGCGCCTGATCCGCCGTCGCGGGACCGTACTGTCAGCGCCGCCACGCGTGGTCGGCATCGACGATTGGGCTTGGCGGCGTGGCCGGTCCTACGGCACCATCGTGTGCGACCTGGAGCGGCGGCGCGTCATCGACCTGTTGCCCGGCCACTCTTCGGCACCGGTGCGGGACTGGCTTGCCGCCCATCCGAGCGTGACGGTCATCAGCCGCGACCGTTCTGGACCCTACGCCGAGGCCGCACGCACGGGAGCGCCGGCGGCGACGCAGGTCGCGGATCGCTGGCACCTGCTCGTCAACGCGTCCGAGGCGCTGCGCGGCATCGTCGAACGGCACCAATCCGAGATCCGGGACGTAGCGCACCGTAGCGTGCACGATCGCTCTGCCTCCCCTGATTTGACGGAGACCGCACCCACGCCGGAGGTATACAGCCGGCGACGCGATCGCTGCGAGGCGGCCCTGTGCCTCCACGGCGAAGGTCTGCCGACCAAAGAGATCGCGCGCCGGATCGAAGCGTCTCGCAACGCGGTGCGCCGCTGGGTCCGGGCGGGCCGGTTTATGCCCTACCGCCGAGCACCGGGCTCAAGCCGGCTTGACCCTCATCTCTCCTTCGTCGAGATGCGCTGGCAAGAGGGCCAGCGCAGCGCCACCGTCCTTCACCGCGCGTTGCGCGCGCAGGGCTTCACCGGCAGCTACGACATCGTCCGGCGTTGGGTCGCGCGACGGAGGCAGGGTGCGTCGGCGCGACCACCGTTCGCCCGGATTCCCTCGACGCGCCGCATTACCCGGTGGCTGACCGGCAATCCGGCCACGCTGGCGCAGGAGGATCGCGCCTTCACCGAAGCGCTCTGCAGCGCCGCGCCGAAGCTGAAGCGGGTCGCCGAGGATGTCCGTGCCTTTGCCGACCTCCTGCGCCAGAACGATCCTGCCGGACTGACGCCATGGCTGGAGGCTGCAGCCGCGACCGATCTCGGCGGCTTCGTCACCGGGCTCCGCCAAGACGAGGCCGCCGTGCGCGCGGCCATCGTCGAGCCCTGGAGCAACGGTCCTGTCGAGGGACAGGTCAACCGCCTGAAACTGATCAAGCGCAGCATGTACGGCCGCGCCGGATTCGATCTCCTGCGCCAGCGCGTCCTACATGCCGCGTGAGCCGAGACCGGCAGAGCTTGACCGGACAACCGACCCGCATCATCGAGAGTGCGGATGACCCCCAAAATTGACCCTGGATCGGCGCCGAACTTTGGGTCTGACTCAATTTCGGTGCAGGCGAGTTGATGGATCTCGGCTTCGGTCGTCGGAGATCCTGCCATGCCTCGCAGCCTGCATCCCAGTTCCGTATTTCTGTGCGGCCTTGTCATCGATCATGTCGAGGTCGGCACTGGGCTGACCATCACCGCCCGGCCGGTCGCCGCCTTGGCCCGGTGCCCAGTCTGCGATCAGCCCTCGTCTCGAATCCATAACCACTACACCCTCACCCTGTCGGATCTGCCGGTTGCCGGGAGACGCGTCGTCATCGATGTCCACGTCCGTCGTTTCTGTTGCATCGGGTCGGACTGCGGGACCAAGATCTTCGCCGAGCGGCTCGGGCCAGACCTCGCAGGTGCCTACGGCCGGCGCACGGCCCGGCTCCATGGTGCATCATCTCGGCCTTGCACTCGGCGGTCGGCCCGCAGCCAGCTTCGCCCGACGGCAAATGGTCCCGGCCAGTCGGGATACGATGCTCCGGACCGTGCGCCACCGTGCCGTCCGTCCTGTGGAGCGTCCGAGCGTGATCGGCATCGACGACTGGGCCTTCCGTCGGGGACAGCGTTACGGCACGCTGTATGCGACCTGGAACGGCGACGTGTCATCGCCTTGCTACCGGATCGGGAGAGCGCCACCGTCGAAGCGTGGCTCGCGGCTCATCCAGAGATCACCGTCGTCGCCCGTGACCGCGGTGGTTGCTACGGCGAGGCAACGACGCGGGCGCTGCCCAAGGCGATCCAGGTCGCTGACCGATGACACTTGATGGAGAATGCCAGCGCCGCTTTCCTCGATGCCGTGCGCAAGTCGATGGCCGCCATCCGCGCCGCGTTGGGAGCTGCGACGGTCGATCCCGAACGGCTGACCTGTGCCGAGCGCCTGTAGTACGAAGGTTATCTTCGGAGTGAGGCGACGGGCGAGGCGATCCTGGCCATGTTGCGACAGGGCATGCCGATCAAGAAGATTGCTCGGACCACCGGACATAGCCGCAAGCTCGTGCGCAACGTGCTGCAGGGTCTGACCGGCGACGTGTTCCGCGCGCGTCAGAGCAGCCTGGACGCCTATCTACCTTGGCTTGATGCTAAGTGGGCCGCCAGTTCTCGTAACGGGGCCGAACTCTGGCGGCGGCTTCGCGCCAGCGGGTTTACCGGCAGCCTGCGGGTGGTCGGGGAATGGGCGACGCGTCGCAGGCGCGGCGAGCGCGCTTTGGAAGGATCGCCGGGCAAGGTGCCATCGGCGCGCATCCTCTCTCGGTTGATGACGACGGGGCGGGACAATCTGACGAAGGCCGAAGCCGTCATCGCGGCGACAATTGAGACGGAGGTTCCGATGCTCGATGAGGCAAGGTCCCTGCTGTTGCGCTTCCAAGCTATGATCCGCGAACGAAGGCGACCTGATCTCGACACCTGGATCGAGGCTGCAGCACGCAGCCTTCTGTCGTCGTTCGCGCGTGGCTTGATGAAGGACCAGTTGGCCGTTGCTTCGGCTCTCACGCAATCGTGGTCGAACGGCCAGACCGAAGGGCAAATCACCCGCCTGAAACTCGTGAGGAGGCAGATGTTCGGTCGCGCCAAACTCGACCTGCTCGAAGCTCGGGTTATCGGAGCGTCATGAGCCGATCAGCATCAAGATTGCGCCAGACCCGAAGATGGGCCGGCCCTCGTGAGTGGGTCATGGCCAAGGCGCAGTTCGCCGTCATCTTCGGCGAGCGCTTCTCCCAAACCTTAGCGGCCTGATGTTCAACCGGCCGCCCCCACACGAAATTCCTCACAGTCCCCGGCTCTGGCCCTTTAGCCTGCAGGAGGTCGCGGCCATGAGCCGGTCCGTCTTTCCCTCCAATGACAAGCCCTATGGCCTGACCCGAGTGTAGCGGATCTGGGGCGCGTCACCCGCAACCGTTCATCGCCACCTCTCTCCGGCTCCGCACCAGTCTCCGCAACGGCCCGGCCCGGTGGGACCGATGCCGGATGCGGCGCTGCTCACAAAGATCTGCGCCACGCTCACCGGGAGCCCAAAAGACGTGGCCGCTGAGAGGATCACGTTTCATCACTTCCTGCGCCAACAGCGCTAGTGAGGCGACCCCCTCCGCATATCGGTGTGGCCAGTGGCGAGCCAGACCTTCATCCCAAGCGGAACCGCGATCATCGAAAGCCCTCCAGCCCCCCGCCAACGCAAGCACCGCGTCGACCTCGACGCCGCCTTCGGAGATGATCCAGCGGCCCGCGGGCAGCACGATCTCAACCCGCCCGACCGCTCCGGCCGCGATGTGGGAACCCGATCCCTGCTCGCGTCATCCAGCAGTGATGCCAGCACCGGTGCCGGACTGGACGGCCCTGGATCCGACGCGACTGCGACGGACAACAATGCGCCGGGGCAGGCTGCGCCTCCATCCGTTCACGCCAGCGATAGATCTGCTGCGCCTGGATGCCGTGGCGCTTGGCCGTCACGATTACGTTGCCACTGGCCACGGACTCCGTCACGACAGCGCGCTTCTCTTGAGCACTCCAGCGGCGGCGTCGTACGTAAGTCGCATCGTCCACCCGAGCATCTCCGGCATCGATGCCAGCACCGATGCCGGATCAGATCACCGAAGAGCTGGACGCCGACAGGACTCCCAACAAGGAGGCCTTCGCCGGATGCGCACCTTGCAAATACAGCAACGATCCGGCCAACATTTTACTGCCGCGATCTCCGCATGTTTGATGGCCGCCGCTCATCAGCACCACTTAGAATACACTCCAATGCTTCAAGCACTGCCGACCCATCGGATTCTGGTGAAAGCAGCCAACCACCGCGACGCTCCCGAATGCGGTCCGCTGGTGCACCGATATCAAGGCAGGCGACCGGGAGAGCAGCCTGCCAACAGTCCGAGAGCGTGTAACTGAACGTCTCCGGCCAGGGGCTCAGCAAAAGCCCTATTTCAGCGCGGGATTGGATCAATAAGCGCACTCCGTCACCGGGTGGGAACGGGCCAGTTATCTCCACATTCCCGATCGTACGCAGCGCCTCGTCGTCCTGCGTAAATCCGACCACTACGAAGCACAGTTCGCTGTGCGCAGCCATCGCCACCCGCGCGGTATCAAGCAGGAGCTCGTATCCCTTATGATCACCGATCGCCCCCGGCACCGCCACACGTCGCTGGCCTGACCGCGGCCGGGGGAATTTGAGTTCTAGCGAACAAGCTAGATCCAAGCCTGAAAGCTTATCTATCGACAGACCGGGGTGAATTTGTTTGATACGACGGGATACGTCGTCGGAAACAGCTAAAACGGCATCTGACTGCCTCAGTATACTCCCAGTGAACAACCGGTACTCAGAGACCGAATCAAACGTTTTCTGAAACTCGATATCAGGATGAGGTCCAAATTTCGCGATACAGCTGTCGCAGATGGCGCTGGGCGGCTGCCCACAATACTTCGAGCGGCCCTGAAGGAGGAACACCCGGGGACACGTCCAGCTGTAATCATGAAGCGTCGTTGTGATCTCGGCCGAAGCCCCGAACAGTGATGGCAGGATACGAAAGTCAACGCCCGCTAGCGTATGGATATTGATTGTGGTCAGACCTGCAGCTTCGAGATGACTGATAACATCCGGTATCCGCGATGCGCTGAAGCGCAGGTGCAAGACCGGCGAGAAGCTTCGAATCTCGTAGTCGGGATCCGCAACTAGGTCGGCAGCCTGAACCCTCGTAAGAAAGAGCGGAAGCACGCCATCTTTATATTGCGAAATGCTGGTATCGAGTACGTAGCGCTGAACACCTCCTCCAAGATGGTTGACGAGATGCAATGTTAGATCGGCACGCAGCTCAGACAATCGTGCCAGTGAGACTGCGTTTCGAGCGTCATTAAGCGGATCACGACGCATAAAATTTTGGATGAGTTCGTAGTACTCTGGATAGCGTTGCGAAAGAATGTCTGCATTTTTCTCCACAAGCGCCTTTTTACTGTCACCGAAGGATTTACTACCTTCGTGCGCAACGAAGGTGTCGCAGGCCGCCAAATGTCGGAAGCCATGTGCAGATGCGCGCAAACACCAGTCGTTCTCCTCGCCGTAGCCGCGACCCCAGATCGGATCGAAAACGCCAACCTCGTCAAGCGCTGTTCGTTTCAGATACATGCAAAAGCCATGCCCGGTCGGCAGGTCGACGACTCGGTCTTTATTCTGCTCTTGGAACAAGCGATCGAGCCTGATTACCTCGTCAAGGCTTGGGCATGTATTTTCCTCGTTCGGCAATGGCCAGCTCAGGATGGTCGCATTGTTCGACATCGGCGTGATGCTGCCGGCATCAGGGTGTTTTTCCGCCAATGCTCGAAGTCGTTGAAGCCAACCCGGAGGTACCTTGGTGTCGGCATTGAGAAGCACGACGTCGTCCCGCCCCGCGAGGACGATGCCCTCATTTACCGTCGCCACAAAGCCTAAGTTAACGTGGTGTCGCTGTAGAGAGAAGCCGTGGGCTGGACAAACCTGACCAAGGTAAATGGCGAGGTCGGCATTCGGTGTCGCATCGTCGATGATGACAACACGCGCCTCTTTCGGGAGCTCAGACGCTGCCAAGGACTGGAGACACGCGTGTGTGGCGTCGAGATCGTCGTAAACCGGTACTACGATCGTCACATATTGAGGCGTGACCATGTCCCGCTGCGCAGTGACAGCCTCTTGGCGAGCAACTGAGTAAGTTCCTGCAACTCTGGCCGGCCCATGAATGCCACCGGATCGAAGTGCCGCAAGAATCGCATCGAACCCGACACTCCGAAGCCACTGTGCATCGCTGCGCTCAAGAGCCGTGCCCGAACGAACAGCGGCGGCAATGCGGCTAACGGCTTCGACCTGATCAACCATCGGAACAAAGACGCTTGGCCGAAAGAGATCAATGTTAGGTGCGAAGGTAGGTGCGATGCGCACGGTTCGCGCACCGCCGGCAAGCGACACTGTGAAGTCGCACGCACGCCGATCGCCGCGCTCACCGTCCTCAACTGCAGCGGGCCGATCGGCCTGCACCTCAAGGATGGCTCCAGAATCGGTGATCACCTGCAGCTGCAAAGGCTCGTTCGGTGTCGCACCCAGCTCATAGCACCACCCTGCCACGCGCCCTGGCTCTGCCGTCTCGAGGCGACCAAGAGGCTGAAATCTGTAGGTCTCGAACGTAGATTTGAGGGCAGTCCCCCGGACGCGCAGAACGAACTCGTGCGCGTCCCCGTCAAAGACGAAGCTTGGCAAAGAAACGGTGAAGCCATCGAAGCCGCCGTTTAGGCTACGCTCCAAGAGGTCTCGGCGGTACTGGAACGTGACGGTCGCAGGAATGTCGTAGCCATCGACACTCAACGAGAAATCAATTTCCTCTAATGCAGAGTCGAGCATTTGTAGTGAGCACCAGCCACGCAGAAACCCTTGTGACACACGTTCGAGGCGCCCCTCGATAGCTTCAGGACCGACGGCAAACACGGCCTGCACCCGATTATCGCCCTCTCCTGCATCGACGAGCACCCGGTTCGCTAGTCCCGTAAATGCCTCGTCAGGCAAATGCAGAAGCAGCCGACCCGTCTTGTCGCGGCTACCCCTACAAGCAAGCACACCCCCATCCTCGAGAGTTACCAGAACACTGGCTTCAATAAATCTGAAAGCGGCGTCGTCAATGCAAAGGAGGCGATTGAATTTCTCGATCGTCATGTTCGACCTGCGAGGGAGCGGATGAGCTCAAGCCACCGAGCGGCGCAAGCCTTTCGTGTGAGACCCTGCTCAATCACGGCATGACGCGCGGCCATCCCAAGCTGCTGCCGCTGTGCGGTCGCGTGCAGGAGCTCGCGGATCTGTCCGGCCCAATCTGCCGGCTGGAAGAAGTCGACGAGGCGTGCGGTCTGCCGGTCCTGCAGAACCTCACGCACCGGAGCCGTGTCAGATGCTACGATCGCGCATCCCGCCGCCATCGCCTCTAGGAGCGACCAGGAGAGCACGAACGGGTAAGTCAGATAGGCGTGGACGCGCGATAGCCGCAGGCAGTTGGCGTAGACCTCGCGGCTGACCCAACCGAGAAAATGGGTGCGTGCAGGATCGAGGCGTCCTCCGAGCTCCTCTGAGAATACTTGGCGCCAAGTTCGCCCGTCCGGGGGACTTGGCCCATACCCCCCCCTCTCCTTCCCGATGATGAGAACCTGAACATTTGTTTCCTGGGCGAGAAGCATAGGCAGCGAACGCATGAAGGTATGAAAGCCACGATAAGGCTCAAGACTGCGAGCCACGTAGGTCACTACAGGTGACCCCGGCGCGATTTCAATTCCAGTTTGCGCAAACCGCATTGGCCGCGCCTTGCCGGCCCCAAGAGCATCAATGTCGATGCCCTCATGCAACACTGCGATCTTGGATCCGAACTCAGCTGGGAACGTCGACTTCTGCCACGCGGTCGGGGCAACACAGATATCGGCATCGTCCATAGTGGCGAGCGAGAGCGCGTTGGCGCCGCGCAGACGATGCAGGACATCGTCGGACGCGAGGAGGAACTCTGGATCAAAAGTCAGATCACTACCAATGCGACCATAATAATATTCACAGTAGCAAACAATCCGCGCCTGCGGAAACAGATTGCGGAGGAACAGACCCTCTCCCCACCCCGCATGCACTACGATCACATCGGGTTTGAAGCCGTCCTGCTTTAGCTGGCGACCCTGCTCGGCGACCGACTCCGCGGCCGCCACACGTTGCGTCAGACTATCGACAACGGAGCTGCCGGACGCAACAACGGGCTTAAGCGTGTAAGGATAGTAGGAGATGCCCTGCGGCACGTGAAGGCGTCGGCCAATTGCCGCGAGCCGAAATCCGCCGGCCTCGCGCAGAGCCTCAACGATCGGACCAAACTGACCGGGGAAATTTTGGTGGACGAAAAGAACCTGAATCATGAAACGCCTTTGACGAGATCTTCGTCAAAGACGAACCTCGATTGTAGTATCTTCCATAAACGCGGCAGCCCAAAGATCATACCGGTCGCCAGACCTTACTTGCGCCCGCGGAAAGCCGGCTTCCTCTAACGCGCAATATAATCGATCCGCGGTGTAGCCAGTCCGATGTGCCATGTAGACGCGCCCTGCTCTTAAAGCCGGACGAAAGCCGTAAAGCATGTCCATAGCAGTGACGGGACCAGCCGGGGATCGATAGGCGATTTCATCGGCTCGTCCCTGCGCGACCAATTCCGCCACTGCGGTCAGATCTGGCATCGTCAGGAGGGCAAAACCATTCGGGCGCAAAACTCGCCGGAATTCGCTTAACGCTTGCGCAGCTTCGTGCTCGTAGAGATGTTCCAGATGATGCGACGACCAGACTGCATCAACGCTCCCGCTCGCGAAGGCCGATAAATCGACCGCCGAAGCTACAATGTCAGGTTCAACATATGGATCGATGTCAACGCGCAATTGTCGCCACGCCGTTCCATCCCGAAAGAAGGGATGCATGCGGGCCGGGTTATGCGGGCCTGAGCCGATGTTGAGGACGATCTTCACGAAGGAGTGGTTCCGAGAGCCAAAGCGAACCAAACATCAGGCACACGGCCGGAGCACGCTATACCAACCAAACAAAGAAGGCCGGACTAGGGGTCCGGCCTTCTGCAACGCCGATCAGATCGCTCAGATGTGGTCGGTGATGATGTGGATCGTTCCTGCCGTCTTAGCCTCCGCCTCTGCAGAAGCGGCGAAGCTGACAACGACATCAGCCTTTGAGATCGAACTAGAATCGAGCAGCTTCACGAAGTAGTTGAAGCCTTCCGTATCGGGGCTTCGATGCAACATGTTGTCGTACATCAAAGTCACAAACTCGGAGTTAGTCAAACTTCCGTGTTGAGCCTGAAACTCAGCGCTACCCAGAAACGCGTCCGCAATACCCTTAAGTGAGGTGCCTGCATGATCGGCCGTCCAATGGTATTCAAGTCCATTAGGGTCAGCAGACCGATCAAGAACGGCATTATACATTCGGGCGATAACTGCCTCGTCCGAGTTCGAGGCGTTGATTACAACAGCATCACCGAACTTGATATACTCGGCGTTCTGGATCGTCGTCTCGGCTGTGGTTTGGAGGTTTGTGACGACGAATTTGTTGCCCTCCACTCGGGTGGCGTAGTTTGCCAACGGCTCATTGATCTGAACGTGATCGAAGCCGGCGCCACCATCCACTGTGTCCGAGCCGTCGCCCAAAATTAGAAAATCACCTTTGGATCCGCCGCGAAGCAGCTCATCACCCGGTCCGGAAGTGACGGTGAGGTGACCGGCCGCATCAATAGTGGAAGACGCCACGACCGGCGCATTTACGATGACCGTATGGTTCGCGTTCGTTACGGATACGCCCTCGGCAGAATTTGCGAAGGCCAGCGCTACGTCGGCACGTGAGATGCTGCCTTGATCGATCAATTTGACCCAGCTTTCAACGCCGCCGGGCTCAGGCGCCCGGTCGAGCAGCTGATCGTAGAGCGTGGTCACAAACTTTGTCGCGTCTGTTGCCGCCCCGAGTGTCGCCAGCTTCGCTTGTCCCTCGGGACTGTTCAGTATGTCGCCTGCGATCTGCGATGCGCTACGGCCGCTCTCAAGAGCAGCCTTGAAAAATTCGAAACCAACCTGATCGACGGTGCGGCCCAGGATCGCCTCATAAAGACGTGCAACAGCAGCTTGATCAGCATTCTGCACAATTGCCGCGGTACTGGTGTCAGACAACCGGACGTACTCGACGCCTGACAAGGTCGCCGAACCACCGGCGGTCGACGTGACCACAATGTGGCCTTGTCCATCGGTCGTGATGTTGGCGACGTTCGACGTGCCACCTACGATAGCGCTCGGCGCGCCGGCATTCGACGCCGGGGCCGTCTTATTTTCGGAGAACGCGAAGATGTCCGCACCCGTGCCGCCATCAACCTTGTTACCGGTAGCGCGTTCGTCGACTTGCACGGTGTCGCCGCCGCCGCCAAGACCGACCTTATTGTTGTTGCCCGTAACGAAAGCCTGAGTAGTTCCGAAACCACCCGTATAAGTGTTGTTGCTTCCAGTGACGAGAGTGGTCTGAGGCGTGGCCGCATCAGCGTTCTGAACGTTGATATTGCTGCCTGTGACGCCAACGACGGCGGAGCCTTTGGTATTCATGTATGTCCCAGATACACTCGCATCTACGACAGGCGCATTAGGGGCAGAATTTGGCCCTACCTCGGTGACCTGCACGGTACCGTTGCCGAAGCCAGCGGCAGCAAGTGCCGCGCTCGCGGCGGCCGCAAATCCGGGAGGTGCGGTTCCCCCACCTGGTGTCTCTACTGCAACAGTCATTTCTCAGCCTCTTTGCTCAGTGATCTCGACCGAATGGTTTGATGCGCTACTCGGCATTTCGCCCATTGCGCAGTTAGTCCTCAAAATCCCCCGCTCCGAATGGGACGACGGATCTGCAGACGCGGCGGCAACCGCGGCAGGTCTGAATCATCGGCTGCGACCTGGTGACCCACATGCAGCGAAGGTGTGGGCTCGCTATCTCCACGCACCATCTGCGGCTGTATCAAAGTGTCGCGCGCATCCAGCTCCTCGAGCTTAACTGAGAGCCCAACCAGGTATTCGCGCCCAGTTGGACCGAATAGCTGGACCCCGCCCTCGCGCGAGCTGGTCCGAGTCCCATCGCTGAAGACGGCCTCAGCAATAAGGCGATACTCCCCTATCCTAAGTCCGACCAGGTTCATAAAAATCCCGTTGATCGCTCGACCCTGACCACGACTTCCGACAAATCCGCCCGTGAGCGTGTTTGGCATACGGCCGCGACCAAGCAGCGAGACGGAATACTCGATGTCGATGCCTTCTGGCCGATTCGGCCAAAACAGCGACAGCCCTTCGATGCGGGCTCGGCTCGTTTCGCTCCCAATCCAATCCGGGCTATCGACGATGATATCGCCAACACGCTCGATATGCGCACCGAGACGCAGCGCCCGGGCTGGCAACGGCACCGGCGGATTCGGCCCCGCTAGAATGCTGCGCACCTCTGGTGTACGCGCAGTTTCTGCCACGTCCAACCGATCTACCTTAATAACGATTGTGTCCGAAATGCCAGCCGCTTCTCGCAGCGTCGACACAAGCAGACGCGCCTCGCCCTCAACCGTTGCAATAAGGACCTCGCCTGGCTTGCGCAGCAAGTTGTGCGCGCGACCCGGCATCGGCTGAATTGAAAGTCCATCAGATTGATCGGGATCCGCGGCCACCAGGACGCGAGGTGGATAGCGCAGATCATCGGCACTTACATAACGCAGAAGATATAAGCCGGATTTCAGCGTCAGAACGCGTGTCACAGCTCGAAGATCGCCTCCCGTCGACACCGTTTGCCCCTCAATCGTTTAAGCCGAATCCGCATGACGGCGAGCGGTCTACGCACGTTTCTGTTACCAACACAGCTCCATGTACGCAACCATGTTTTATCCCTACATTCGCCCAAGTATGCTGTGGTACAGTGTTTTAGCCGCAAGAAAGCGGCCTGTCGCTAATCCGCCACAGCGAAATGCGGGAATATTCTCAGTATGCATTGACTTCGATCCCGACGTTGGCGGCTTAACTCAATTGAAGGAAACGGATAGCAAACGGCTGGACCCTGCCAGTATTTGATAGGATCGGAATCATTTATGTATGTAAATCTTCGAGAGGTGCATGAGATAGAGGGTGCATTCGATCTCTACGGTGAGATGGAGTACGGCGATCGTGAGTTGCGGCAGGCAGTCCCATTAGTTGTCCGGGAGGCCTTTACTCTGGCCCGCTTTTATCCGGTTATTTGGCGTCGCATGTCACTAGGTCTTGAGCTTGTTGCTTTGCGCAGCCTCGTACCGGACGGTGGTCCGGGCATGGATCGGCCGGTGCGGCCTCTTTTGGTTGAGGCTTTCCCATTTGCAGCGGCGGAGACAGCTGATGCCCAACATGTCCTTATGATCGATCAAACTGCCATCCCAGCCTATGCCGGTCTGCCCGCGTTCACAGCTCACGGAGAGGCCTCCCATGAGATGCAGCGGCGGATCAATGCCCTTCAGGTTTTCCTGCATGATCGTGCAAAAACCCGCGCTTTGACGCAAACACTCTTAAGCCACGACCTTCTCGATCCTTGGGACGTCGATCTTACAATCGATGATCAACGTGTCGCGCTTACCGGCCTCGCCATTGTTACCCGTGATCCAGGCACTCGTTGGCATCGGCTGCGCGAGGCGAAGCTCGACGGCGATATTGATTTAGTTCGGCTGCTTGTAGCGCATGATCTCTCTTTGTTTAAAATGCAGGAGCTTGTTCATCAGCATCGCACGGCGCGTGTGCGCGTGATCGATGATGCCGCCTCCTTCATCGCCCAGGCTGAGCTCCATTTATGATGAGTGCACCCTTAACTCCTCCTGCCGCAAGCACACAAGAAGGGCTTTTAGAGCTTTTGCCAGATAAACTCGCCGACCTACGTTGGGGATTCTCTAATAATCCGCTTGGCTCCCGGGACACCATCACGGTTCCGATCACACGATCGGAGCTGCACCGTATTTCACACGAATATTTTATTGTTTTCGAGCGCCTTTACAACAGAGTTCGTCCCGTAGTACTTCTTCCCCAACGCCGGCCACCAGCTCATGGGACGGCAGATGCCGGCATCGCTGAAGCGGGTTCAGAGACTGTGGTCTATCTCCCTTTGGCGTCGCGTCTTCATCCTTTCGTGACCGAGGACGAAACGGGGCGAGAACTGGTTCAACTCGACCCCCTCTGTGTAGGGCCCGATCAAGCAAACGCATTCTTCGAGGCCGGAGACAAAGAGAGCGACGCTCTTGCTCAGGTTCGTGTGAAGTTACGTGCCTCCTGGGACGGGCAACGTGCCTTGGCCGAGGCCGCCGAACACCTGAATCAGGCGGGCCTCCTTAAGCCCTTCGACGAAAAGAATGCTGCTGCGATGAAGTTCGACATGAAAGTGCCGTTGTTGGCCATCTCTTTAGAGGATGTTGACGCTGAGTTTGGGACGCGTTTGGCGGATTGGATGGCGCACTCGGTGACGGCTGTCGAACTGGCACTCGTCGCCGAGTTTTCGATGAGGTCCAAATCTCGAACTCATCCAGCGGCTCCCTCAACAAACAGAGGTGTTGACGCTGTTTCACTTATCCCAAGCGCACTGGAATCGGGCTGGCTCGTCGAAGATGAAGCGCTGCGATTTTAACCCATACGCGCGATAGGGTCTAACGCTTAATCGCGCTTGATTAATGATGAAACAAAGTCTGCCCTCGGCTCACGCCATGAGATATTGATTTTCTTATGCACCGTTTCCTGCATCCTCCGACCCCCCTTCAGCGTGTGCTCAGGACGATAGCTCCCGCGCTCGTTGGGGTGACTGTGTTCAGCCTTTGCATCAATCTTCTTCTCTTCGTCGCCCCGCTGTTTATGATCAATCTCTACTCGCGAGCGGTTCCGACGCGGAGCGTCGAGACCCTCCTCGCACTGTTCGCAATCGCGGTCTTCCTAACTGGAATCTATGGTGCGCTCGAGGCCGTCCGTGCCCGGGTCCTGGTCCGGGTCGGTCTTCGGATTGATGAGATGGTCGCTAGCACCGTCTTCGCTACGGCCTTCCGTGCCGCGGTGACACGGCGGCAGCCGTCGCAGCACCAGGCTGTGCGAGATGTCGATCAGGTTCGGGATTTTTTCTCCGGCAGCGCGATTTTTGCCTTTTGTGACGCTCCTTGGACACCGATCTTCATCTTCGGCTGCTTTCTGATCCACCCCTACTTCGGCGGGCTGGCGATCTTTGCCTGCCTCCTCACCATTGCTCTCAGTATCGCGAACGAGTTCGTTAGCCGCCCAGCGCTTAGCCGGTCAGGTCCGTTGAACACTCGCGCAGAGAGCCTCATGATGGCGTCGCATCGCAATGGCGAAGCGATCTGGGCGATGGGTATGGTCCCAGCCGTTACCCGGCGGTGGGCCCGCATGCATACCGAGGCGGTCAGCTGGCAAGCTACGGGCAGCGATAAATCGGGTCTTCTTCTCTCGGCTACCAAGTTCGTCAGGCAGGTGATCTCAATGTCCACCCTGGCGCTCGCAGCCTACTTGGCGATTGAGCGTGAGATTTCACCTGCGGTAATTTTTGCGATCAATATCCTAGTGTCGCGATCAATCCTGCCGGTCGAGCACATGATGCAAAATTGGCGCAGTTTCGGGCGTACCAGAGCCGCCTATGGTCGGTTGCAAGATCTGCTATCGAACGTCGAAGCTGATCGCCGCATGCGCCTCGCCGACCCGCAGGGGCAGCTTTCGGTCGAAGGGGTCTATGCTGGACCACCTGGCGTGACCAAGCCCATTTTGCGGAACATCAACTTCGCGATCGAGGCTGGGTCCGTTCTCGCCATTGTTGGACCCAGCGCTGCTGGCAAATCGACCCTTGCCCGCGTGCTCATCGGCTTGTGGCCTCCCGTGACCGGCACCGTGCGTCTCGATGGGGCCGAGGTGGGACACTTTGACCCACATGAACTTGGAAGGCACCTCGGCTACGTGCCGCAGGACGTCGAGTTGTTTGATGGGACTATTTCTGAGAATATCGCTCGTCTGGAGACACCCGACCCTACCAAGGTATTGGCAGCGTCGGCATTGGCGGGTACGCACGATCTCATTCAATCGCTGCCCGAAGGATACAATACCCGCGTCGGGGGCGGCGGCGTTGCGCTGTCAGGCGGGCAACGCCAGCGCATCGCTCTCGCGCGAGCCGTCTACGGAGATCCGGCCCTGATCATTCTCGATGAGCCAAACTCAAATCTTGACGCAACAGGCGACGACCTGTTGCAAGCGGCGATCGCCAAACTGCGCCAGCGCGGGACGACAGTTGTGGTAATCACGCACAAGGCAGGTCTTCTTGCCGCCGCCGACAAAGTTCTTGTTCTTGATGCGGGATCTGTGGCGCATTTTGGCACCCGCGACGAAGTGCTTCAGAAGCTCAGGCGTGGGACTGCGGCTCCCGTTGGGCAAGTGAAACTGAAACCCGTCGGGTTGAGCGCGAGTTAAGGCAATGGATCCCTCGCCTACATCAACCACTTATTTGAGCCAGCTCAACCGTCTTTGGCGCCACTTGTCCGAACAAGTAATGGGACGGAAAAGCAGCATACGGGCGCTGGTTGTTCCGCCTGAGTCGCCAATTTCGGCGGAAGCCGCTTCGGCGGCAGTCCGTAACTCAGATTTACGCGAGCAAGGCCAGGCCGATGTCGGCCGCGCTCTCGATGCTCCGTCTATATCTAGCAACTGGCGTGCAGCCTCTTGGACGGGTTACGGTGTCGTCGCCTTCGCATTCATCGGTCTCGGCGGGTGGTCGTCTATTGCTCAAATCAATAGCGCCGTTGTCGCTCAGGGAATCGTCTCCGCAGAGTCAAGCCGTAAAACTATCCAACATCTCGAAGGTGGTATCATCCAGGACATAAAAGTGCGGGATGGGGATAGTGTCGAACAAGGTCAGATCCTGTACCAGCTTGACCAGACCCAAGCTCGAACCAATTTAGAGCTTTTTGTCAATCAGCGAGCCGCCTTCGTAGCGCGCGAAGCGCGCCTCGTGGCGGAGCGAGACGATGCATCACAGGTGTCATTCCCCTACGAGGTTCTCAAGAAGTCGGAGAGTCTAATCGTCAAACGCGCGATTGACGACGAGCGAGCGAACTTTAATCAGCGACGAGCGACCCTCCAATCTCAAATTGCCATCCTTTCGTCGAAAGCTCTGGAAACGCAGCGGCAGATCGAAGGGCTCCGTGCCGATCGCGAGGCGAATGTACAGCAGACTGGACACATCGATGCGGAGCTCGTCGGTGTGCGTTCACTTTATGCCAAGAACCTTGTCGCGCTCTCACGCCTCAAGGCCCTTGAGCGCGAAAAGAGCCGTCTCGAGGGCGCCGTGGGCCGTACCGAAAGCGATATCGCACGTAGCGAACAAGCCCTTCTCGGCATCCGCGCGGAAAAATGGCAAGCACAGCAGCAGTTTCAGCAAACAGTGACTAACGACATTGTCGATGTTCGTCGGCAACTCGGAGAGGTGAACGAACGCCTGTTGGTGGCTGAGGATCAACTGAAGCGGACAACGATTCGAGCGCCGCAAGCGGGTACGGTTCAGGGCATGAAGTTCTTCACGACAGGGGGCGTGATTCGGCCCGGTGACAACGTTTTAGATATCGCTCCCCTCAACGAAGAACTGGTTATCCGCGTAAAGATCTCGCCGATTGATGCTGATGCTGTCACCTCTGGATTGGAATCAGAAGTTACTTTTCCCTCCTTTCATACTAAAACTATTCCAGTTATGTTGGGTAAACTGAAGAGTGTCTCAAGAGATCAAGTGAAAGACGAGAAAGGCGATGCCTTTTTCGCTGGTGAAGTTAGGGTAGATCACACGACTGTGCCGGATGATATCCGCACCAAACTTGTTGCAGGCATGCCATCCGAGGTTTACATCGCAACGGGTTCGCGCACCCTTCTGCAGTACCTCGTGGCACCACTTGCAAGAGCGACACGTCGCGCCATGAAAGATAAGGATTGATCTGGTTTAGCGCAGGATAGAATTGCTATTTATATTCATTGCAATCTCAGCGGTAATTTCTTCCTCTTAACTTTTTTTGGACGGCCTATGAGCTTTCATGTTAAGCATAGATACAGTATATCAATTTAATTTGCTCGCTGAGGATCGAGCTGTACTAGACCCTAATTCAAGCAGCTTGTGACCAAGTTCAGCTGCAGTTTGGAGGGGAAACATAAATTGGAAGCTGACGTTGCCTCCTAACGTAAGTTGTACAAGCGCATCTCTCGTTAAAGGATGACGTCCGGCGATCCATCGGTTCACGGCAAACGTCGGCAAATTCTGCGCCGCTTCTCCTGAAAGCGTGGTTGCTATTTCCAGAATTCTTTGCGCTATTCCTATCGCTGCCTCGCGTGTAAGTGGCAGTACGGCATCTTGGCCGAGGGGCCTGCTGATCCGTAGAGCGATCGCGCCATCGGAAGTCGCCTCGATCACCATGGCTCCCAGTGTATTGCGCTCGGTCATTTTAGCCGTCCGTCTTTCCAGTGAGTGCCCAGCATCGCACGCATGGCGATGGCACGTAACAGATCTCTTAATGCGTTTTTGTGAGCGTTGGGAAATCTAAGATCGTAATTACCCACCCCCTTGCGCGGGTCGGGTTTCGCTGATTCCATCGTGGGATGGGCCGAAGCGATCTTGAACGGCTGAGCCGTGAGGAGCTAATCGGTAAGCGCTCGGTGACGGCTGCCTTGTGCGGATAGGGTCTGGGTCTGGATACAGGGGATGGCGCGGGATGGCGCTGTATCGGCCCTGTGTCTGGACCTATGACGAACACGGCTCACATCGTCGTCGC
>NZ_VRUX01000219.1:0-6662 GCF_008039885.1 Methylobacterium sp. WL103 | reverse complement strand
GCCGTGATGGCGGGCATCGCCGGCGGCGACCTCGCCCCGCGCGACGTCGTCGCCCGCGGCATCTTCCAGGCGCTGGCGCGGGGCCGAACCGTCTATCTCGATACGCGCGGGGCGCTCGGCGCGGCGATGGCGACGCGGTTTCCGACGGTCGCCGGCCTGTGCGCCCAAGCCGGCATCGACCCGGCGCGGCAGGCGATCCCGGTGCGGCCGGCCGCGCACTACCACATGGGCGGCATCCGCGTGGACGGCGCGGGCGCGTCGAGCGTCCCGGGCCTCTACGCGAACGGGGAGGTCGCCTCCACCGGCCTGCACGGCGCCAACCGCCTCGCCAGCAACTCGCTCCTCGAGGCGCTGGCCTATTCGGGCTTCATCGCCGACGCCTTCGACGCGATGCCGCCGGGGCCGGCCGTGCCGGAGATCCGCACCGAGCGCCCGGCGGGCGACCTGCCGGCGATCCGGCAGACCATGGAGCGCCATGTCGGCGTGGTGCGCGACGAGGCCGGGCTTCGGGCCGCCGTCGACGCCCTGACGCCGCCGGCGGAGGCGGGCTGCGATGCCGCGCTCACCGCCGTGATGATCGCGCAGGCCGCCCTCGACCGCCGCGAGAGCCGCGGCGCCCACTGGCGCAGCGACTTCCCCCACGCCGCGCCGGCACGGCACAGCGAGACGACGTTGCACGCCGTGATGCCCGAACCCGAGCGCAGCGACGAGGCGATGGCCCGATGAGCGATATCCTGCCCCTGCCGCGGCTCCTCGTGGAGCCGATCGTCCGCGCAGCCCTGCTGGAGGACCTCGGCCGCGCCGGCGACATCACCACCGACGCGATCGTGCCGGCGGATGCCCGCCTCGACGGCGTCATCGCCGCGCGCCAGGACGGCGTGATCTCCGGCGTCGACGCCGCGGTGATCGCCTTCGCGCTGGTCGACCCGGCCGTCCAGGCGGTGATCGAGCGCGGCGACGGGGCGCGCGTCGCCCCCGGCGACGTGGTGATCCGTCTGTCGGGGCCGGCGCGCGCGATCCTCACCGCCGAGCGCGTGGCGCTGAACCTGCTCTGCCGGATGTCGGGCGTCGCCACCGCCACGTCCGGCCTCGTCGAGGCGGCGCGGCCGCACGGCAAGGCCTCGATCGTCTGCACCCGCAAGACCACGCCCGGCCTGCGCGCCCTGGAGAAGCACGCGGTGCGCGCCGGCGGCGGCTCCAACCACCGCTTCGGCCTCGACGACGCGGTGCTGATCAAGGACAACCACGTGGCGGTGGCCGGCGGCATCGTCCCGGCGATCGAGCGGGCGCGCGCCAGGGCCGGGCACCTCGTCAAGATCGAGGTCGAGGTCGACACCCTCGACCAGCTGCAGGAGGCGTTGTCGGTCGGCGCCGACGCCGTGCTCCTCGACAACATGAGCCCGGAGCAGCTCGCCCGCGCGGTCGCGATGATCGACGGGCGCGCGCTGTCGGAGGCCTCCGGCCGGATCAACGCGTCCACGGTCGGCGCCGTGGCGGCCTCCGGGGTCGACCTGATCTCCTGCGGCTGGATCACGCACAGCGCCGCGATCATCGATCTCGGCCTCGACGCCGCCTGATCGCATCCGCGGCGGCGGGGGGCGCGGTGGCGACGGCCTTGTGCCGAGGCTTCCGACGCCGCATGGCTCGGTCGCCTCGGGCGCGGGGCGAAGCGGTCCGGCATCCTTCGGCCCGGGCGGATGTCGGGCGGGGTCTCATGGCGGTCGGCGTGGCGGACGACGTGACGGAGGGGGCGGCCGCGCCCGAACAGCCGCCGATTCCCGGAATGCCGCCGCGCCCGGCCCGCCGGCTGCCGACCTGGACCTTCCTCAAGACCGCCGCCACCAACTCGCTGGCGGCCTGCGACGCCGAGCTGTTCGAGACCCTGGTGGTCCCGCGCAACTACTGGAGCCAGCAGGTCCTGTTCGTCAGCGATCCTGAGGCGATCCGGCACGTGCTGATCGACCGGTTCGACAACTACCCGCGCGTGACCTCGATCCGCCGCCTGTTCGAGACCGACCTGCGGACGGGGACGCTGGCGAGCGAGGGCGAGGTCTGGCGCCGGCACCGCCGCGTCGCGACGCCGACGATCGATCCGCGCTCGATCCGCCCCGACCTGCCGGCGATGCTCGACCTCGCCGGGCGCATCGCCGACGAGGTCGCGTCGGCGGGCTCGACTGCGCCGGTGGACATCGAGCGGTCGGTCGGAAGCCTCTCGACCCTGCTGTGGAACCAGGTGGTGACCGGCGGCGACCCGGCGGGCCTGCCGATCCTGCGCTGGCTCTCGAAGGTGCCGCACAAGCCGCGGATGATCGACCTGATCCCGAAGCCGACCTGGCTCGCGGACCGCCTCGTCCACCACCGCCGCGACCCGGCGCTGCCGCTCCTCGACGCCGAGCTGCACGCGATGATCGCCGCAAGGCGCCAGCTGGACTATGCCGGGGCGCACGACCTGCTCTGGCGCCTCGCCCACGGCCGCGACCGGCAGACCGGGCAGGAACTCCCGGATTCGGAGGTCCGAGACGAGGCCGCGAGCCTGATCGCCGGCGGCGCGGCCTCCGTCCGGGCGCTGACCTGGATCTGGTATCTGCTCGCCCTGCATCCCGCTGTCGAGGCGCGCTTCCATGCCGAGCTAGATACGGCCATGCCCGACGGCGTGGCGACGCCCGAGGCCCTCGACCGGCTCCCCTACACCCGCCGCGTGCTCGAAGAGGTGATGCGGCTCTATCCGCCGATCCCCGCCATCCTGCGGCAGGCCTCGGCGCGCGACGTGGTGGCCGGCCACCGGGTCCGCCGCGGTGCGATCATCGCGGTCATGCCGTGGATCGTGCACCGGCACCGGAAGCTGTGGCGCGACCCCGACCTATTCGATCCCGAACGCTTCACCGAGGCCAACGGCGTCGGCCGGCCGCGGCTTGCGTACCTGCCCTTCGCGACCGGCCCGCGGGTCTGCGTCGGGGCGTCGTTCGCGATGACGCAGATGCTGGTGGTGATCGCCGTGCTCGGGCGCCGCTTCCGGTTCCGCCTCGCCTCGGATGCGCCGGTGGTGCCGTTCGGTGCGATCAGCCTGCAGCCGAAGGGCGGCCTGCCCGTCCTGGTCGAGCCGCGCTGATCCCGAGCGCAGGACCGGACAAGGAAAAAGCGCGTCCTCGATCATGAGGAACGCGCTTCCGAAGGTGGCCCGTGGTCTCAGGATACGGGCGCAGTTCTCCTAGCTCGCCGCCGCAGCATCCGTATCGGGGTTCGAGCGCGAATAGACTACAAAGCCCGCGCGATGTTCCGTCCCCGGCGGGACGTAGGGAGACGAAAATTCCGGGTTCGATGCGGTATCGCGGTATTCGATCGCCGCCGGCAAACAATGGCGGATCGATCTCCGTTCGAACGACGCCCCCGGATCGCGATTTCGCCACGATACGGCAACGCTGCCACAGTGTTGCCACCGTGTCACGGCGCGGCGCCAACCATGGTGCGGCGCGGTTTCAGGCTTGGCTTTAAGCTGCGCTCGTTTACCCCTTGGCGAGACTTGGTACGCCAACGTGCCGAAGCGTCGTCCACCGCGTTCTCCACAGCTTTCGCCTGCCTTCTGAGAGGCCTTGATGCGTCGTAACTTCGCCCTGATCGGGCTCGTCTGCGCGGCTGCCGCCGGGGCGGCTCCCGCACTCGCCTACGAGATCGACCCGCTGACCCGTCAGCCGCTGGACAACGCCCTGTCCGTGCGCGTGCGCCCGCAGGCGGTCCAGGTCGTCGCGGTCCCGACGGCCAACGCCTCGCTGAACGCCGCCGACCCGATGGCCTCCACCGTCCCGCAGATGTCTGCGGTGCCGCGCGAGACCGTGGCCTATAGCGGCCCGTACTCGGCCGGCACGATCGTGGTCTCCACCGCCGAACGCCGCCTGTACTACATTCTCGGCAACGGCGAGGCCCTGCGCTACGGCGTCGGCGTCGGCCGTCCCGGCTTCACCTGGGGCGGCGTCCAGAACATCACGATGAAGAAGGAATGGCCGGATTGGCGCCCGCCGTCGACCATGCTGCGCCGCCGCCCCGACCTGCCGCGCTTCATGAAGGGCGGCATCGAGAACCCGCTCGGCGCCCGCGCCATGTATCTCGGCGGCTCGATCTACCGCATCCACGGCTCGAACGAGCCGGAGACCATCGGCACCGCCGTCTCCTCGGGCTGCATCCGCATGGCCAACGAGGACGTGATCGACCTCTACACCCGCGCCAAGGTCGGCACGAAGGTCATCGTCCAGCGCTGATCGCGTCGATCCCGGACCGCCAATCAAGAAGGCCGGCGGAGACGCCGGCCTTTTTTGCTGCCCCGCCTGCCCTCAGTGGCAGCCGCACCCGCCGCCGCCGCCGCCGCTCCCGCATCCGCCCTTCGCCGCGGTGCCGCCCTTGATCGGGGCGACCTTCGCGGTCTCGCGGTCCAGCCCGCGCTCGGCGAGTTCGTCGAGGTAGGTCGCCCAGCGGGAATCGTATTCGCGGCCGAGCTCGTGCAGGTAGTTCCAGCCGAAGATGCCGGTGTCGTGCATGTCGTCGAAGCCGAGCTTCACCGCGTAGTTGCCGACCGGCTGGATCTCCAGGATCGCCACCGCGCGCTTGCCGCCGATCACCTTGCGCTCGGCCGGCGAGTGACCCTGCACCTCCGCCGACGGGCTCGACACCCGGAGATATTCGGCCGGCAGCGCGTAGCGCCCGCCGTCGTCGAAGGCGACGTTGAGCACGCGCTTGTCCCCCGACAGCCGGATCTCGGTCGGCCAGCGTTCCTCGGTCACGGTCGGACTCCCTTGTAACGTCTCTTGCGACGTCTCTTGCAACTTCTGAGGCGGGCGGCGCCTCTGCGGCCCTGCACGCGCTTGCCCGCGGGCCTGCGCCCCATCATATGCGCATCCATGCTAGGTTCGTCATCCGATCCCCGCGCGGAAACCGCGTCGTCGCGTTCAGAGTCCCGCATGGGTCATCAGAGCCACCCTCAGCCGGCACCGCTGATCGACCCGTTCCAGCGGGCGATCACGTACCTGCGCATCTCCGTGACCGATCGCTGCGACCTGCGCTGCGTGTACTGCATGTCCGAGGAGATGAACTTCCTGCCCAAGCGCGACCTGCTCACGCTGGAGGAGCTGGACCGGCTCTGCGGGGTGTTCATCGACCGCGGCGTGCGCAAGCTCCGCATCACCGGCGGCGAGCCGCTGGTGCGGCGCGACATCATGCACCTGTTCCGCCGCCTGTCGCGCCATCTCGGCACCGGCGCGCTGGACGAGCTGACGCTCACCACCAACGGCACCCAGCTCGGGCGCTTCGCGGCCGAGCTCGCCGAGCTCGGCATCCGCCGCGTCAACGTCTCGCTCGACACCCTCGACCCCGACAAGTTCCGCGCGATCACCCGCCGCGGCGAGCTGCCGGTGGTACTCGACGGCATCGCAGCCGCGCGCGCCGCCGGCATCAAGGTCAAGATCAACGCCGTGGCGCTGAAGGGCGTGAACGAGGACGAGATCGCCGACATGATCGCCTGGGCCCACGGCCTCGGCATGGACATGACGCTGATCGAGGTGATGCCGCTGGGTGAGGTCGACGGCGACCGCACCGACCAGTTCCTGCCGCTCTCGGTCGCCCGCGCCCGCCTGGAGCATCGTTACACGATGACGCCGCTTCCAGACCGCACCGGCGGCCCGGCCCGCTACGTCCGCGTCGAGGAGACCGGCGGGCGCCTCGGCTTCATCACGCCGCTGACCCACAATTTCTGCGAGAGCTGCAACCGCGTCCGCCTGACCTGTACCGGCAAGCTCTACATGTGCCTCGGCCAGGAGGACGCCGCCGACCTCCGCTCGGCGCTGCGCGCCTCGCCGGACGACGCGCTCGTCACCGCGGCCGTGGTTGAGGCGATCTCGCGCAAGCCGAAGGGCCACGATTTCGTCATCGAGCGCCAGCGCCCCGCCGCGGTGCCCCGCCACATGAGCGTGACCGGCGGCTGAGACCCGCCCGGCGCTTTTACGCCGGTGATTCTTCCTCGGGTCCACCGATATCGCCCCATTGCGTTACGGTCTCGGATCACGCGCGGGTCCCCCTCTTCCCGCAGGCGGGGAGAGGCCCGCACGGACCTCGTCGTCCGTGCGGGAAGCGAAGGCGGAGCCGAAGCGACGGTGAGGGGGCGCCAACGGACGAGGCTCCTCCGGCTCAGCCCCCTCACCGTCGGCTGCCGCCTCGCTTTGCCGACGAAGAGGTCGACAAAGCCTTCTCCCCGCACGCGGGGCGAGGTGATGCGCGTGCGGCGAGCAGCCAAGTGTACGACCGGCAGGAGTACGGATGCCCGAAGCCGGTAGCCCTCGGTTTTCGGAATCACTTGGTTGGACGAAGGCCCGATCCGATTCTCGGCCTCACTCGACGACGATGACGTGGTTCGGCAGTTCGTCGGGGTTGTCGGGACCGGCCGGGACGTGACGCGCCAGCTCCGCGCCGATGCGTTCGATCGCGCGCAGGAGCCCGGCTTCCGCCTCGCCCGCGCGGAGCGCGGCCGTGAGGTCGGCCAGCGTCGTGGTCCATCGCGCGTCGCCGACCCGCTCCAGGATGCCCGTGTCGGCGACGATCTCGGCATGCTGCTCGGCGAGCGACAGGTGGAGCAGGATGCCGGTCCGCCCGCGGGTGCGCCCCAGCCCCCGCGCCCGGAA
>NZ_VRUX01000218.1:0-6716 GCF_008039885.1 Methylobacterium sp. WL103 | reverse complement strand
GCGCGGGCGGCGCTGAGGCGGTCGAGCAGCTGCTCGGGGCCGCAGGGCTTCATCGCCACCGGGTCGAGGTAGCGCGGATACAGGATCAGCGCGCCGGCGACGAGCTCGTCGAGGGCGAGCGTGCGGCCGCGATCGGTGCCCGGCGCGAGGTCCTCGGTCAGGCCCCAGCCGGCATAGAACGGGCGCCCGTGGGTGGCGACGCTCAGGCCCCGGATCAGCGCCTCGAAGCCTGCGAGCGACGTCATGGTCTCGACGTGGTGCACCCGGTCGAGCAGGTCGACGATGCTCAGGCCCGAGACGATCCGGTCGGCGAGCGCAATCGCCTCGGCCTCGGGGATCGCACCGGGGCGGAACCCGGCCTCGACGTCGGGGTGCGGCTTGTAGAGCAGGAACGCATCCGGGTTGCGCGCCCGCGCCGCCTGGAGCAGGGCGCGGTTCGAGCGCACGTTGGGCGAGCCGTAGCGGACCGAGGCGTCGTCCTCGACCTGCCCCGGCACCAGCACGATGCGCCGCCCCGCCGGCCAGTCGCCCGCCGCCACTGCCAGCCCGACATTGTACTTGCTCAGCCGCCGCGCGACGATCGTCTCGCGCAACGCCTTCGCCCGCGCGACGAGGGCGTCCGGGAATTCGGCCTCGGCCAGGATCCGCGAAAGCCGGCTCTCGCGCCGCGGATCGTAGTAGATGCCGCGATCGTCCACCACGATCGAGGCGCCGGGCTGCAGGCTCGCGCCGAGGCCGACCGAGCGCAGGAAGCCGTCCTCGACCCGCGCGAGCGGAAGGCCCGCCGCCGCGCAGGCGCTCTCCAGGGCCTCCGGAGCGCGGGTCGCCCAGGCGAGCACCTGCCCGTCGTGACGCTTGGCGGCGGCCACCGCGTCGGCGGTGGTCATGGTATGGATCGGCGCGCCCGCCGGGCCGACGGCGAAGGCGTCGAGCGCCGGCCGCTTCCAGCGCGAGATGCCGACGTAGACGGCGCGCCGCGCGTTCTCGGAAAACCGCGCCCGGAGCCAGGCGACGCGCTCGGCGCAGTCCTCGCGATCGATGGGCGCGCGGGTCCAGGGGTCGAAATGGTGGACGCCCGGCGCCTCGCGCCCGCCGACGGGCGCGCCGGCAAAAGTCAGGGTCAGGCTCGAAAACCCGGTCGCGGCCTGGTCGTAGGGGCTGAGCAGCGGCCCCGGGGCGACCACGAGCACCGGACGCCCGGCCAGCCGCAGCATCCTCGCGGCCGCGCCGTCGCCCCAGACGACGGCGGCGCTTGCCAGGCCCGGCGCGCCGAAGCGGCTGCCGGTGGCGGCCTCGATCTCGGCGCGCAACAGCCGGACCGTGGGTTCGACGGCGAAGAGCGAGGCAGGAAGGGTCGGGCGCATCACCACGTCGGTCGAGGGCTCCGGGCCGGCCGGCTGATGGGCATCGGATCGCGCCGGCCGCGACGCGCCCCTGCCCAGGCTCCGCGGGCTTTATCCCACTTCGGCCCCCGCAGGCGAATGCTTCCGCAAAGGGAGTGCGCGATACGCTTGGGGAGCGACACGGCCCGGACATATCGCCGCCGCGATTGACACCTAGCTCGGAGGCGGTTCGCGATCGGACCCGACGCCGTGGCCGGACGGCCACGGTCCGCCGGAATCCGGCGGGCCGGCGCGGCTTCGGATTGCCCGGCCGTCTCGACCGTGCAACCCGTGATGGCGGCCCCGTCCCGTCTGCTGAAGGTACAGAGCGCTCCGGAATGCTTCAGCCTCGCCCAGATCCCACCGATGCGAGCCCGGCGACGTTCCTCTTCCTCCAGGGGCTCGCCTCGACCTTCTTCTCCGATCTCGGGAAGGCGCTCGCCGGCCGCGGGCATCGGGTGCGCCGCATCAACTTCTGCCCCGGCGACTGGCTGTTCTGGCGCGGCGACGCCGACCATTACCGCGGCACCCGCCCAGGCTGGGAAGCCTGGCTCGACGCCTACGTCGCCACCCACGGCGTCACCGACATCGTCCTGTTCGGCGATTGCCGCCCCTATCACGTCGTCGCCCGCGCGGTCGCGGTCGCACGGGGCCTGCGCGTCCACGTGTTCGAAGAGGGCTACATCCGCCCGAACTGGATCACCTGCGAGCTCGGCGGCGTGAACGGATACTCGACCCTGCCGAAGACCGCCGAGACGGTGCGGGCGGTGGCGCGGCGCCTGCCGCAGCCCGGCCGCGCGATGCCCTCCACCGGCGACATGGCGCTCCGCAGCATCTGGGACGTCGGCTACAACGTCGCCAACGTCTGCTTCCCCTACCTCTACCCGCGCTTCCGCAGCCACCGCCCGACGCACATCGCGATGGAATATGCGGGCTGGATCAAGAAGTTCTCCCGCCGCGGCCGCACCCGGCGCGAGGCCGCGCGCTGCAACGAGATCTACAACGCGGTCGGCTGCGACTACTTCCTGCTGCCGCTCCAGCTCGACAGCGACTACCAGATCCGCGTGCACTCCCCCTTCCTCGGGGTCGAGGGCTTCATGGACCGGGTGATCAAGTCCTTCGCCGAGGCCTCGGAGGCGCCGAGCCGCCTCCTGGTGAAGTTGCATCCCCTCGATGCCGGCCTGATCAACTGGCGAAAGTTCGCCCGCGCCTCGGCCCGCCGCCACGGCGTGAGCGAGCGCCTCGACTTCATCGACGGCGGCGACCTGCCCAGCCTGATCGCCGGCGCCCGCGGCGTGGTGATCGTCAACAGCACCGTCGGGATGCTCTCGCTGGAGATGGGCCGGCCGACCATGGCGCTCGGCACCGCGATCTACAACATGCCCGGCCTCACCCATCAGGGCGACATCGACGGCTTCTGGACCGCGCCGACCGCGCCGGACCTCGGCCTGATGGCCGATTTCCGCCGCGTCGTGCTGCACCGGACGCAGGTGAACGGCGGCTACTTCTCCAAATCCGCCATCGCGCGGGCCGTCGCCGCCACGGTGCCGCGGATGGAGGCGGCGCTTCCCGACGCCCTCGTCGCCGTCGCCCGAACGATCCGCGAGGGCGAGGCCAGGACCGGCCGCCTCGCCGAGGTATATTGATCCGGCCGACCGGCGTGCGGTAGCACCCGGACCATGCCCCACATCCTGATCACCGGCGCATCGAGCGGCATCGGCGCGGCTTTGGCCCGTCGCTACGCCCGGCCCGGAAACCGCCTCACCCTCAACGCCCGCGATCCCGGCCGCCTCGCCGCGGTGGCCGCCGAATGCCGCGCGCGCGGCGCGGAGGCGACGACCGTGCCCCTGGACCTGCGCGACCGCGAGGCGGTCCGCACCTGGATCCGGGCGCTCGACGCGGACTGCCCGATCGACCTCGTGATCGCCAACGCGGGCGTCAACGGCGGGCACCCGACCGGCGCGGTCGAGAGCGAGGACGTCGCCTTCGAGACCCTCGACATCAACCTCGTCGGCTGCCTCAACGTCGTCCTGCCCTGCGTGACCGCCATGGCGGCGCGGGGACAGGGCCAGATCGGGCTGATCTCCTCGCTCGCCGCATACGCGCCGCTCGCCGACGCACCCTCCTACAGCGGCACCAAGGCGGCGCTGGTGGCGCACGGCCAGGCCTTGCGCGCCAAGCTGGCACCGACGGGCGTGCGGGTGAACGTGGTGATGCCGGGCTACGTGAAGACGCCGATGGGCGGGCAGCTCAAGGGCTGGCGTCCGCTGGAGATGAGCCCCGACCAGGCCGCCGAGCGCATCGCCCGCGGGCTGGCGCGCAACCAGGAGATCGTCACCTTCCCGAGCGTGCTGTTCCACCTCGCCCGCGCCGGCCTCGTCGCGCCGGAATTCCTGCGCACCGCCGCCATGCGGGCCTTCCGCTTCCAGCTGCGTCCGCGCCGCTGATGCGCAAGCCCAGGATCGCGCTCTTCGCCCTCGAAGCGCTGCCGAACGCGCGCGCCGTGCGCCGGTTCGTCGCCGACCATGCCGGCGAGATCGCCTTCGTCGGCCTGTCGAACGCCGAGCGGCCCTCGACGGGAGGCCTCGTCGGCCAGGTCCGGCGCCACCTCGCCCGCTCCGGGCCGGCCTTCCTGCCGTACCTGGCGGTGAACTTCGGCCTGCCGGACCTGCTTCGGCTCGTCGCCCCGCTGACGCAGCGGATCGCCGGGACCACTGGCACGCCCGAGGCGACGCCGCTGGCGACCCTGTGCCGGCAGCGCGATGTCCCGACGCTGACGGTGGACGACGTCAACGGACCCGAGGTCGCCGACCTGTTGTGGCTTCACGCGCCGGACCTGATCGTCACCTTCCACTTCGACCAGATCCTCTCGGGCGCGACGATCGCGGCCGCGCGGCTCGGCGGCCTCAACGTCCATCCCGGCCTGCTGCCGCACCATCGCGGGCCGGTGCCGACGATTCATGCGCTGGCCGAGGGGCCGGATGCCTTCGGCGTGTCGATCCACCGGCTGGCCGTGGCGATCGATGCCGGGGCGATCTTGGAACAGGCGCAGGTGGCGCTGCCTGCGGACGTGACCGCGACCCGTGCCGCAGTGCTCCTGCACGAGCACGGCCGGCTCCTGCTCGACGGGGTGCTGGACGTGGTGGCTCGCGACGGCGCGGTGCCGGAGGGCCGCACCGTGCCGGTCCTGCCCTACTGCCCGTTTCCCGATGCCGGCTTCCTCAAGGCGATGCGCCTCAAGCGGCGCTACCTCACGGATGTCGGCGACCTGCGCGAGGCCCTGAGCCTGTCGGCCCGCGGCGCCTGAGGGCCTACGGGTGGCGGCGGGTCGGCGCACGCCGGTAGGCGACGCGGGCGAGCACCAGGGCGCCGCCGACCTGCAGGAGACCGTTCTCAGCAAGCTCCGACGGCGCAATGTGCCACTGGAGCACCAGACGCGTCAGCGCGTTCAGTGCCATAAGCGCGAGGCAGAAGGCGGCGGCGGCAAGCAGCGCGGCGACGAAATCGGGCATGGCTCGGCATCCCACTCTCGGAGGATGCCGTACGCCGCAAGAACCGCGCCGGAGGGGCGTGCGGGCGTGTACTGCCGAACCTGAGTGATCCCTTCGCGGCGACGGGTCCGGCCTTCGCTCGCGTGCCGGATCAGGCCGTCGCGCGCATCGAGGCCCGCTCGCTGAAATCCGCGAGCCAGGCGGCGAGGTTCGGCCGGCCCTCGCGCCAGCCGAGGTCGGCGAAGCGGAGGTCGAGGTAGCCGAGGGCGCAGGCGAGCGCGATCGTGCCGACGTCGACGCCGCCGAGCGCGCCGACCTGGGTCTCGAACCAGTCGAGCGCGCTGGCGATCTTGGCGCCCTGCCCGTCCATCCAGGCCTGCGAGCGCTCGGACTCGGCGCGCGTCGTCAGCTCGTAGCGGATCAGCAGGGCGGCATCGAGCACCGCGTCGGCGGTCGATTGCAGGTTCAGCGCCGCCCAGCGGGCCGCGCCCGGTGCCGGAAACAGCTGCCCGCCGGCCAGCGCGTCGAGGTACTCGCAGATCACCCGGCTGTCGGCGATCGCTTCGCCGCCGTCGAGGATCAGGGTCGGGACCTGCGCCAGCGGATGCGCGGCGAGCACCTGCCCGTCCCGCGTCACCGGGTGGACGGCGCTCGGAAGCCGCTCGATGCGCTCGGCCAATCCGAGCTCGTGGGCCGTTACCATCACCTTGCGGACGAAGGGCGAGGTCGGCGAGTGGAACAGCTTCATCGAAGGTCTCGCGGAGGCAGGCGGCGCGATCAGCGCCGCGCGGCGGGTTTCACGGAGCTCGCGTTCGTCGCCGCGGTGGGCGGGCTCACGCGCGGGGTCTCGACGAACAGGCGCTTCACCGGCCATCCGTCGGCCCAGCGCTCCATGTCGCCGAAGCGCGGATTGGTCTTCAGGCCGGTGAAGTCCTGGCCGGCGAAGGCGGCGGTCGCGGCGAGGTCGAAGGTCTTCCAGAACGCGAGGTAGTCGAGGGTGTCGGCCCGCGCGTTGTTGATCTGCGCCACGAGCGTCTGCTGCTCGCCCGAGAGCGACATGTCCGCCGACCACTTGAACGGCGGCGGCTTGGTGTCCTTCGGGTCGGCCGGCAGCTTGATCGCGGTGCCGTCGAAGGCGGCGTCGAGCCCGGCGGGCGCCGCGAGCGTCGCGGTGAGCGCGGGGAAGCCGTGGTCGTCGGAGAGCGCGCGCATGAACAGCTTGCGCTCGATCGGCACCGCGCTCGCCTCGCGCAGGAGCCGGCGGGCCGCGAGGTCGGCCGCGCGGGCGTCGCGGTCGCCGATCATGGTGACGAGCAGCGTCTGGGGCGCGATCCTGGTGAGGTCGCCGAGTATGACGCCGCGCGATTTCGGCCCGCTGGCGATGCCGCCAGGCATCACGCCGAACACCAGCTTTGGCGCGGGCAGGCCCTGGTCCTTCGCATCCGCCGCGATGTCCATGGCGAGCGGGACTCCGGCGAGATGGCCGATGAGCGCGACCTTCGTTAGGTCGGGCTTGGCGTCCGCGTCCGCGGAGAGCGCGTCGAGCGCGACCTTGAGGGCGCCCTCGGCGTTCGCGACCGCGTCGGCCGGGCGAGTTCGGTTCACCTCCTGGAAGCGCGGGAACAGGACGACCCAGCCGTTACGGGCGAGGTGGTCGATCCAGGCGCCGTAGCTCTGCGGGTTGGTGGCGCCCCAGCCATGTAGGAACACAACGACCGGCCGGCCCTCGGCTGGGGCAGCGCCCACCGCATGGAAGACGAAGGTCGAGGCGCCGGTCCGGCCGACGGCGCGCTTGACGATCGTGAGCTTGCGGTCGCCGACGCCGCCCGGGCCGTCGTTCGGC
>NZ_VRUX01000217.1:0-6741 GCF_008039885.1 Methylobacterium sp. WL103 | reverse complement strand
GCCGCGCGACGCGCTGATCGCCAGCTCGGCCGCCCTGCCGCCGCCGCTTCGTCACATCCGCCGCGACGCGCCCAAGACCCTGGCGGCGGCCGACGCGGCGCCCCTCAAGATCGCCTACCCGCCCGACGGCGCCCGCATCGATCTCGGGCTGCAGGACCTGAAGGGGGACCCTGCGCAGCAGGCCCGCCTCGCCCTCAAGGCGCTCGGCGGCGTGCCGCCGCTGACCTGGATGGTCGGCGGGAAGCCGGTGGCGGATTCCGCCCGGCGCCAGTCCGAATGGGTCCCCGACGGCGCCGGCTTCGCCCGCATCTCGGTCCTTGACGCGACGGGGGCGAGCGACAGCGTCGTGGTGCGGCTGGAGTGAGCGTCGTCCGCTCGTCGCATCGATTGCCCGGGGTCGCCCCGGCCGTATGGTGATCGAAATCGCAAATCGTTGAACGCAGGGCGAGCATCCCGATGGCGAGCCGATCCGAGCCGCACCCGCACCGACCCGCCGGTTCGATCCGGCCCGAGCGGTCGCCCGCGATCGAGGCCGCCGCGACCTCCCGATCGAAGGTCCAGGCGGTGCTGGCCCGCGCGCAGGAAAGCGGCCTGATCGCGCGGAAGGGCGGCCGCATCTCGGGGCGCGTGTCGCCGGAGCTGATCGAGCGCGCGAAGGCGCGCACCGGTATCCGCTCGGACACCGAGCTCGTGGAGTTCGCCCTGGCGAACCTGGCGATCGAGGACGACTTCGCCGACACGTTCCGGGGGCTGCGGGGCACGGTCGATCCGAGCCTCGATCTCGATTTCTAAACCGTGGCGTTCGACCTCCGGTCCGCCGAACGCGTCAGGCGGCGCGCTGCGGCGCGGACCCTCGCCCGCCGCCCCGACGACGCGCTTCCGTTCCTCGGGCTCGACGCGTCGGCCGGCAACGGGCTTCTCCTCGATACCTGCGTCTACATCGACCAGATGCAGGGCAAGGCGCCCGCCGTCGTCGAGGACCTGCTCGCGATCCGGCCGGTGAACCACAGCGCCGTCGCCGTGCAGGAACTCCTGCATGCGGTGGGCGTGCTCGATCCGGGCGACGCGCGGACCCCAGCCGCCATCGCGGCGATCGAGGCGGCCGTCGAGGCCATGCCGGCGCATCGCCTGTTCGTGCCGGACATGGACGTCCTCGGCCAGGCCGCCGTGTATGCCGGCCTGCTCGCGCGCGTTCAGGGCTACGGCAAGCCCGAGCGCATGAAGGCCCTCCACGACTGCGTGCTCTTCGTCCAGGCGATGAAGCACGGGTTCGCCGTGCTGACCCGCAACGTGCGGGAGTTCGACGCCCTGCTCCAGATCCGGGCGGACGGCCGGGTGCTGTTCTATCGGACCTGACGAGCTGCGACGGGGGGCGTCGCAGATGCTGGCGGCCCCCCAGCGCTCGCGCGTCCGGGGCCGCGCGCCGCCCCCCCGTAACCCTTTGCAAAGCCGGATGTGGCGTCTATCCGTTCGGGCGGGCCGCCGCGGCGGCCGGGTTCCGCGTCGCCAAGCCGGACGACCAAGTCCGAAGACCAAGTCCGAAGAAAACGCCCGGAGCGTGCCATGAATGCCGTGACCCTCGACGCCCTCGACCTCTCCGCGCTGCTGTGCTCCCGCGTCTGCCACGACGTGATCAGCCCCGTGGGCGCGATCGTGAACGGTCTCGAGGTGCTGGAGGACGACCAGGACGAGTCGATGCGCGAGTTCGCCCTCGACCTGATCCGCAAGAGCGCGCGCCACGCCTCCGCCCGGCTGCAATTCGCCCGGATCGCGTTCGGCGCGGCGGGCTCGGCCGGCGCCTCGATCGACCTCGCCGACGCGGAGAAGGTCTCCCGCGGCATGTTCTCCGACGAGAAGACCCAGCTCAGCTGGAGCGCGCCGGTGGCGCTCTACCCCAAGAACAAGGTCAAGCTGCTCTTGAACCTCGTGATGATTTCCACCGGCGCGATCCCGCGCGGCGGCCTCCTCGACGTCAAGGTCACGGGCGACGGCGAGGCCCCGACCCTGGTGCTGGTGGCCAAGGGCTCGCACGCCCGCATCCCGCCCCATGTCGAGGCGCTGATCGCCGGCACGCCCGAGAACGGCGTCGTCGACGCCCACGGCATCCTGCCCTACTACGCCGGACTCGTGGCCCGCGCCGCCGCCATGACCGTGAGCTTCTCCATCGAGGGCGACACCGTGACGATCCGCTCGGAGCCGGTCGCCGCCGCGGTCGAGCCGGTGATCGAGACGCCGCCGGCCAGCTCCGAGGACGACCGGCCGTCCGACAGCGAGCCGTCGGACACCCTGCTCGCCTGAGGGGCGGGCTCGTCCCTCTCCCCGCAGCGGTTCCTGGATGCGGACGCCTCGCCACGCGTCCCGAGCAAGGCACGGGTCCCCTCTCCCGTTCGGGAGAGGGGGCCACGCGGTGCTTCGCGCGATCCACCCCCCCCTGCGTCACACTGAACGCCCGCGCGCTCGGCCGGAAACTTGGCCGGTGTTCGCCGGGTCTTCCCCCTGATCCCAGGCCGACGTTCCGGCCGCCGCTCAGGAGATGCACGATGGCCCTCGACACGCGCGACATCTACGTCACGGCCCTGAAGAACACCCACGCCCTGGAGATGCAGGCGCTCCAGATCATGGAGCGCCAGGTCGAACGGCTGCAGAACTATCCCGAGATGGAGGCGGCGCTCCGCCGCCACATCGACGAGACCCACGGCCAGCGCACCCGCCTGGAGGAGGCGCTGCACAGCCTGGCCGAGAGCCCGTCCGCGCTGAAGGAGGGGTTCCTCGGCTTCGTCGGCAACATGATGGCGCTCGGGCACGCGCCGGCCCAGGACGAGATCCTGAAGAACGCCTACGCTAACCACGCCTTCGAGAACTTCGAGATCGCGGCCTACACCTCGCTGCTCGCGATCGGCGAGGCCGCCGGCCAGCAGGGGCATGCCGCCGCCTTCCACCAATCGCTGAAGGAGGAGGAGGGCATGGCCGCCAAGGTGCGCGAGCTCGTCCGCCCGACGACCCTGCGCTACATCGAGCTGTCCACCGCCGGCGAGAAGGCCGACCGGTAAACGACCAGGGAGGGCGACGTCTTCGGCGCGAAGAGCGCCGCGCGGAGCGGGCTTGTCCGGACGGATGTCCGGGCATGCGTCGAGCGGAGCGGAAGCCTAAGCCCGCGGAGGCGGGCGCCGGCGATCGAGGCCGGCAAGAAGCCCAAGGTGATCGCTTTTTGAGCGATCACCGAGGGGCGTTGCCCGCGACCGGCTTTGCGCCCTATGTCGGACGGGTCGGCCGCGCCGGCCCGCCAGGACGAAACAGCTCGATGCGCTTCACCGGAACCGAGTCCTACGTCGCGACGCCCGACCTGACGGCGGCGGTCAACGCCGCCATCGTGCTCGAGCGGCCGCTGCTGGTGAAGGGCGAGCCCGGCACCGGCAAGACGGTGCTGGCCGAAGAGATCGCCAAAGGTCTCGGTGCGAGGCTTCTCACGTGGAACGTGAAGTCGACCACCAAGGCGCAGCAGGGCCTGTACGAGTACGACGCGGTCTCGCGCCTGCGCGACTCGCAGCTCGGCGACCCGCGGGTCTCGGACATCGCGAACTACATTCGCCGCGGCAAGCTGTGGGAGGCCTTCACCGCCGACGAGCGCCCGGTGCTCTTGATCGACGAGATCGACAAGGCCGACATCGAGTTCCCGAACGACCTGCTCACCGAGCTCGATCGCATGGAGTTCTTCGTCTACGAGACCAGCGAGACGGTGCGGGCGGATCGCCGCCCGGTGGTGATCATCACCTCGAACAACGAGAAGGAGCTGCCGGATGCGTTCCTGCGCCGGTGCTTCTTCCACTACATCAAGTTCCCGGACGCGCAGACGCTGCAATCGATCGTCGACGTGCACTATCCCGGCATCAAGCACCGTCTCGTCGAGGAGGCGCTGCGGGTGTTCCTGGAGACCCGCGAGGTGCCGGGCCTCAAGAAGAAGCCCTCGACCTCGGAACTCCTCGACTGGCTCAAGCTCCTCGTCTCGGAGGACGTCGATCCCGAGACGCTGCGCGAGACCAATGCCCGCAAGCTGATCCCGCCGCTGCACGGGGCGCTGCTCAAGAACGAGCAGGACGTCAGCCTGTTCGAGAAGCTGGCCTTCATGATGCGGCGCGAGGGGCGCGGGGGCTGAGGCGCCGTTTCGGCGCCCTCCTTCCTGGTCCCGGGCGGACCGACCCCCATGCATCCCCTCGCCCCGCCTGCGGGGAGAGGGCCGTGTCTCCCCCTTGTCGGGGAGCACGGCGAGGCGGCAGCCGAGGGTGAGGGGGGCTTAGACGGAGGAGGCTCGTTCGTCGAAGCCTCTCACCGCCGCTGCGGCTTCGCCTCCGCTTCCTGCAGGCACGACGCGGTGCCTGCAGGCCTCTCCCCACGTGCGGGGAGAGGGGGCCGCGCGTCGGACCCGCGAAAGACGCATCCCGCTCTGTCCATCGTATCGCACTCACTCAGATCGCGCCGCATGAAGATGAAAAAGCTCGGCCGCACCGGCCTCGACGTGTCCGCCCTCTGCCTCGGCTGCATGACCTACGGCATCCCTGAGCGCGGGCCCCATCCCTGGACGCTGCCGGAGGACGAGAGCCGTCCGCTGATCCACCAGGCGCTCGACCTCGGCATCAACTTCTTCGACACGGCCAACTACTATTCCGACGGCACCAGCGAGGAGATCGTCGGGCGGGCGCTGAAGGATTACGGCGACCGCGACAGCCTCGTCGTCGCGACGAAGTGCTACTTCCCGCTCAAGGACCAGCCGAACGCCGGCGGCCTCTCGCGAAAAGCGATCTTTTCCGCGATCGACGCCAGCCTGAAGCGGCTCGGCATGGACCACGTCGACCTGTTTCAGATCCACCGCTGGGACTACGACACCCCGATCGAGGTGACGCTGGAGGCGCTGCACGACGTGGTGAAGGCCGGCAAGGCGCGGTATCTCGGCGCCTCGTCGATGTACGCGTGGCAGTTCTCGAAGGCGCTCTACACCGCGGACCTCAACGGCTGGACGCGGTTCTCGACCATGCAGAACCACGTCAACCTGCTGCATCGCGAGGAGGAGCGCGAGATGCTGCCGCTCTGCCGCGACCAGGGGATCGCCGTGCTGCCCTGGAGCCCGCTCGCCCGCGGGCGGCTGACCCGCGACCCCGATTCCACCACCGCGCGCCAGGACAGCGACGCCGTCGGCAAGGGCCTCTACGACGCGGCCGCCGCGGCGGACGAGGCGATCATCGCCAAGGTCGCCGAGATCGCGAAGGCCCGCGGCGTGCCGCGCGCGCAGGTGGCCCTCGCCTGGGTCGCGGCCAAGCCCGAGGTCGCCGCCCCGATCGTCGGCGCCTCGAAGGCGGGCCACCTCACCGACGCGGTCGCCGCCCTCGACCTCGTGCTGACGCCGGAGGAGACGCAGGGCCTCGAAGCGCTCTACACCCCGCACCCGATCGTCGGATTCGCCTGATGCGCCGCCTGCTGCTCCTGCGCCACGCCAAGTCCGACCGGCCGCCGGGCGTCTCCGACATCGACCGGCCCCTCGACGCCCGCGGCCGCGAGGCCGCGCCGCGGATGGGCGCCTACCTCGCGAGCGAAGGCCTGAAGCCGGACCTCGCCCTGGTCTCGCCGTCGAAGCGCACGCGGGAAACCTGGGAGGCGGTGGCGACCGCCCTCGACGCGGTGCCCGTGCGCATCGTCGAGACGATCTACGAGGCCCCGCCCGCCGCGCTGCTCGCGGCCGTCCGCGAAAGCCCCGACACGGCCGACACCTTGATCCTCGTGGGCCACAACCCCGGCACCGAGGCGCTCGCCGACATGCTGGTGGCGGAGGGCGCGCGCGCCGCGCAGAAGCGCCTCGCGCAGGGCTTCCCCACGGCGGCGCTGGCGGTGATCGAGTTCGACGTGGCGCATTGGAGCGAGGTCGGCCGCAACGGCCGCCTGGAGCGCTTCGTGCGGCCGAAGGACTTGAGCCCGGACCTGACGGATTAGGGGCGAACACGATCAGCTTGATCGCGAGAATGGCGGCCCGGCCGGAGAATGGACGTCACTCGGGTTGCCGGTGCCCGAGACTCTCGGCGAGGCGCACGAGATATCCGTCGGGGTCTTGGACGAGGAATTCCCGTTGGCCGGCCTCGATCGGACCTGTCCGATACCAGGCCTCCCTCGGCTCCTCGAACAGCGGCCAGCGCGCGGTCTCGAGCGCGGCCAGGATCGGGTCCAGCCGGTCGACCATGATCTGGAAGTTCACCCCCCGGCCGTAGGGACGATCCAGGACGCCCGTCGACCAGCGACCGTTCAGCTGACACAGCATGATCTGGGCTCTGCCCCGCGTGAGATAGGCGAAGCGGGCGGCCGGGCGATCGTAGGCGACGGCGAACCCGAGCAGGTCGCACCAGAACCGCAGGCTCGCATCGAGATCGCTGACGGACAGCTCCGGCGTCAGGGCCGCGAAGCCGCCTTCCGGGGGAGCGCCGGAGCCTGAAGCGCGGGCGCGTTCGACGGGGTCGGGAAGCGGTTCCATGCCGTCGATAAGGTCATCGTCCGAGCGAGGCGGTCAAGGCTCGCGCAGCGTCGCAAACCCTTGGTCACGTCGTCGAGCCGGTTGCGTTTCGACCCCGGCCGAACGGCTCAGAGGTCGCCGAACGCCAGCTGCCCCTGGTTGCGCCGCGGCGCGGGGGCGGTCTTGGCCTTGGCCGGGATGCTCTTGCCCGACGCGCGCTTCACCGCGGGCGCCTTGCGCGCCGTCGGCTC
>NZ_VRUX01000216.1:0-6749 GCF_008039885.1 Methylobacterium sp. WL103 | reverse complement strand
GGGTCGGGCTCGGCGACGCAGGCGACCACGGCGGCGTCCGTCGCCCACCAGCGCACGTCGCAGGTGCGTTCGTAGAGGTTGCGGTCGGTCAGCTCGATCGCGTTCAGCGCGAGGTCGACCATGCGCTCGCCCCGCGCCTGGACGGCCATCGCTCCGACGGTGCGACCGAGCTCGTCGATATGCCCCGAAAGCTGCGTCTCCAATTCGCGGGCGAGGGTCTCGATCTCGGCGCCGATCCCGCGAACCTCCTGCGCCACCACGGAGAACCCCCTGCCGTGCTCCCCGGCGTGGGCGGCCTCGATCAGCGCGTTCAGCGCCAGGATCTTGGCCTGGGCGGTGATCTGGTGGATGCGGCCGATCTTCTCGTGCGCGACCCGGCCGACGCCTGCGGTCAGCGCCGAAATCGTCGCGAGCGTCGGAGCCGACGCGGCGGGCTCGGTTCGCTGTGGGCCGACGATCTTCGAGGCGGCAACGGACATCGGGTTCGGCTCACATCGGGCGACGTGATTTTATGCCTATCCTTGCATGGTAAAGAAGACTTGAATCTGCGGGGCGTCTCGACAGTCGTCGTCAGACGGTCGGCGGCAAGCCGATTTCATCGAGCACGCGACGCGGATCGGCGTCAGCGCAGGCGCTCGGTGAGCGCCGTCAGCGTTCCGGCAAAAGCGTCCGGCCCGCCGAGCAGGCGTTCCAGCAGCAGAGCCCCTTCGAGCGTCGCCACCACCAGCCGGGCGTGAGTCGCGGGATCGAGGTCGGGGCGGATGCTTCCGTCCGCCGCGCCGTCGCGAAACACCTGCTCCAGCCAGGACACGTGGCGGGCGAAGAACGCGACGACGTCGGCGCGCAGGCGTTCGGGCAGCGCGTCCCCCTCGGTGGCCAGCGCCGCGCACAGGCAGCCGAGGCCCTGCTCGACGCCGCCGAGGTAGAGCCGCCCGTAGGCCGCGATCCGGTCGATCCCGGCCGGGTGCGCGCTCAGGATCTCGGCCAGCGCCGCGTCGTAGCGCTCGCCGTAGGCCGCCACCAGCGCCGCGCCGAGATCGTCCTTGGTGCGGAAGTGATGGTGGATGCTGGCCTTGCGGATGCCGACCGCCTCGGCGAGGTCGGCGTAGCTGAAGCCCGACCAGCCGCGCCCGCGCACCAGCGTCTCGGCCTGGATCAGCAACTCGGTGCGGGTGTCTCGCATCGTGGGGTCGAACGCCGTGTCGAAAGCGCGCCGCCGGCCGGCGCCTCCCGCCGTCTTGCCACTTGACGACCGAGAAATCTACCTACTAGATGGTTGGAAGAATAATTCAGGGAGACCGGCATGCCGGGAACGGTCCAGCGCCACGCCGAAGCGAGCCGCGAAGGGTGCGCCCGATGAAGGCCGTGCTGTCGCGCCGCGCCGCCTTGTTCGGCGGGTTCTGCCTGTGCTGCCTGCCGAAGCCGGGGTTCTCCGCCGCCTCCTTCGCGATGGAGGAAGTCGGCCCCGGCATCTTCATGCGCCGCGGGCCGAACGCCGACGCGACGCCCGAGAACGACGACGCCATCGCCAACATCGGCTTCGTCGTCGGCCGGGACGGCGTGCTCGTCACCGAATCCGGCGGCAGCCTCGCCGACGGGCAATGGCTTCGCGCCGAGATCGTGAAGCGCACGTCGAAGCCGATTCGGCACGTGGTCATCACGCACGTCCACCCCGACCATTGCTTCGGCGCCGCCGCCTTCATGGCCGACAAGCCCAACGTCATCGGCCATGCGCGCCTGCGGGAAGCCCTCGACGCGCGGGGCGACTACTATCGCCAGCGCCTGGTCGACATCCTCGGCGCCGACAAGGCCGGCAGCGTCGTCTACCCGACGCAGGAGGTGAAGGACGGCGCCGAGGTCGACCTCGGCGACCGCAAACTGCGCTTCACCGCGCATGCGACCGCCCACACCTCGTGCGACCTCTCGATGGTCGACAGCGCCAGCGGCCTGCTGTTCACCGGCGACCTGCTTTCGGTCGGGCGCATCCCGTCGCTCGACGGCAACCTCAACGGCTGGCTGAAGGAGGTCGAGGGCCTGCGGGCCTCGGGCGCGACCCGCGCCGTCCCCGGCCACGGCCCGGTCTCCGTCGATCTGGCGCCCGGCCTCGACGCGCTGTCCCGCTACCTGACCACGCTGCGCGACGAGACCCGCAAGGCCATCGCCGCCGATGTGTCGATCGAGAAGGCGGTCCGGACCGTCGCGCAATCCGAGCGCGGACGGTGGGACCTGTTCGACAGCTACAACGGCCGCAACGTCACCGAGGCCTACAAGGAGCTCGAGTGGGAATGAGGCTCGAGCCGATTTATCTCTCATCCGACCGGAGGAACGCCATGAAGCCCGCCCTTTCTTTGATCCTGAGCCTCGGCCTGTCGGTCGCCATCCTCGCCGGCCCCGCCGTCCGTGGGCCGGTCCTGGCGGCCGGCGCCTCGGACACCGACGCCGAGCGCACGGCGCGCTGGCAGGAGATCGCCAAGTCGGTGTTCGGCGACCGCAAGATCCAGCCGACCGACACGCTGATCCAGATCGACGCGCCGAACCGCGCGATGGACGCGGCGCTGGTGCCGATCACCCTGACCATGCCCGAGAAGGACAAGATCAAGGCGGTGCACTTCGTCATCGACGACAACCCGTCGCCCTATGCCGCGCACTTCACCTTCGGCCCGGCCGGCGACCCGAGCGAGTTGAAGCTCCGGGTGCGCGTCAACAACTACACCAACGTCCACGCCGTCGCCGAGACGAAGGACGGCGGCCTCTACGAGGCGGTGAAGTTCGTGAAGGCCTCCGGGGGCTGCTCGGCCCCGATGGGCATGAGCGACGAGGAGGCGATGAAGGGCATGGGCGACATGCGGATGAAGTTCTCGGGCGAGGCGCAGGCCGGCAAGCCGATCGAGGCGACGCTGATGATCCGCCACCCGAACTTCTCGGGCATGCAGATGAACCAGGTGACCCGCGACTACACGCCGGCACGCTACATCAACAAGCTCGTCGTCACCGCCGGCGACAAGGTGGTCTTCACCATGGACGGGGACATCTCGATCGCCTCGAACCCGGTGATCAACTTCGGTCTGGTGCCGGAGCCGGGCAAGCCGATCAAGGTCGCGGCCTCCGACAGCCAGGGCGGCAGCTGGGAGCATAGCTTCAACGCGCCGAGCCCGAGCAACTGATGCGCGCGGGCCGGGACCATCGCCTGATCCGCCTCGCCACGGTGTTTCTGGCCGCGGGATTCCTCGCGGCCGCGCCGGCCGACTCGCCGGTGAACGTGCCGGAGCCGGCGGGCCTGCACGAGGGCGTCCAGCAGGGCTACACCCCCAAGACCTTGAGCGGTGCCGTCGTGATCGACATCGCCGGACTCGACGCGCTCATGGCGAAGGCGCCGGTGCTGATCGACGTCGCGCTCGCCGACCGCAAGCCGGCGAACTTCCCGGCCGACCGGCCCTGGCTGCCGGCCCACCGCTCCGTCCCCGGTGCCGTCTGGATGCCGAACGCGGGCGCGGCACCGCTCGCGGCCGAACGCGAGGCGTTGTTCCTGAAGCGGGTCGCGGCGCTGACCGGCGGCGACAAGGGGAAGCCCATCGTCATCTTCTGCCATCCCGATTGCTGGGGCAGCTGGAACGCCGGCAAGCGCCTGGTCCAGCAGGGCTACACCGCCGTGCACTGGTTCCCCGACGGGATCGAGGGCTGGCAGGACAAGCACGACACCGCTGTGATCCGGCAGGATGCGGAATGGGCGGCCGACCCTGCGGCAGGGGAGCGGTCCTCCGCCCGCTGAACCGCGGGGATCACGACGCGGCGCCGCTTCGATGGAGCCCGATCGTTCTGACGCATCCCCGTATCGGTCGGCTCGGCAGGCGCGCATCCCCTCTGCCCGCACGCGGCGAGAGGGCTTCGTCGACCGTGTCGTCGACAAAGCGAGGCGGCAGCCGAAGGTGAGGGGGACCCGACGGAAGAGCCCCATCCGGCACCTCCCCCTCACCGCCGCTTCGGCTTCGCCTCTCGCTTCCCGGCTGCACGACGAGGTGCAGCCGGGCCTCTCCCCGCGGGCGGGGAGAGGGGAACCCCCCGCTTCATCCGCCGCGATGTGTGAACGCGTGAGCCGGTCGAAGAGCACCGCGAGCGGGATTCCTGTCGCGCGGCAGCCTATATGAGGGACGTGCAGGCGTTCCCGATCTGCATCGCGTTCCGGTCCGTTCCCGACGGCCGCGCCAAGACAAACGGAGTTCGAGGCCATGTCGCAGGTCGTGCAATCGCGGCGCGTGATGGCGGTGGATCTCGCCAAGCGGAAGGCCGAAGGGCGCAAGATCATCGCGCTCACCGCCTACCATGCCCACACCGCCAGCATCCTCGATCCGTATTGCGACTTCATCCTGGTCGGCGACTCGCTCGGCATGGTGATGCACGGCATGGAATCGACCCTGCCGGTCACCCTGGAGATGATGATCCTCCAGGCTCAGGCGGTGATCCGCGGCACCTCCCAGGCCCTCGTGGTCGTCGACATGCCGTTCGGGTCCTACGAGGCCTCGCGCGAGCAGGCCTTCCTGAACGCCGCGCGTGTGCTGAAGGAGACCGGCGCCGGCGCGATCAAGATGGAGGGCGGCGCGCGATTCGCCGACACCGTCGCGTTCCTGACCCAGCGCGGCATCCCGGTGATGGGCCATATCGGCCTGACGCCGCAATCGGTGAACACCATGGGCGGCTTTCGCGTGCAGGGCCGTGGGCCGGACGGCGAGCGCATCCTGATGGAGGATGCCCGCGCGATCAGCGAGGCCGGCGCGTTCGCGATCGTGCTGGAGGGCATCGTCGAGCCCGTGGCCAACGCCATCGCGCTGTCGCCGACGGTGACCGCCCCGACGATCGGCATCGGCGCGTCCGCGGCCTGCGACGGCCAGATCCTGGTGCTCGAGGACATGCTCGGTTTGAGCGACAAGGCGCCGAAGTTCGTCAAGAGCTTCGGCTCGCTGCGCGCCCACATCGAGGAGGCGGTGCGCACCTACGCCGACGAAGTCCGCTCCGGACGCTTTCCCGCCGCAGACCACACCTATGCTGCGCGCTGAGGGCGTCGTTCACCCTGTCGATGACTTTAATCCTCGGTAGCGCCTACCGAGCGATCGATAGGCCCTGTTCGTGCGTTACTCTCCGGAACAATCGGAGACAGCATGGACGCGCGCTGCATCACCCTGAACAACGAGGCCGTTCGCATCGGATCGGAGCGGCTGCTCAGCCATCTCCGGCGCGAGGGGCTCAACTACGACCTGTGGGTCACGGGCTCGGATTCCGGGAGCACGGTGCACCTGCGGGTCGACCAACTCACCGACAGCCTCGACAGCCGGATCCGCGCCGTGCTGGTCGGAACGGCCACCACCCTCGACCTCGCGACCCGTCCGGGGGCTTGAGGCGCCGCCGCATCGATTGACGCGATCCGGCCGATCCCCGACAAGGCGGCCGCCCGACGGCACGACCGCCCGTCGCGGTGTCCCCCGCCGCGCCGCCCTGGCCGATGCTGTTCAACTCCTTCGTCTTCCTCCTCGTCTTCCTCCCTGCGGCGCTCGCGCTGCACGCCCTCGTCGAGCGTCGTCGGCCGGGCTGGCGGCTGCCGCTGCTCGTGCTGCTGTCGTTCGTGTTCTACGGCTGGTGGGACGTGCGGTTCGTGCCGCTGCTGCTCGGCTCGATCCTGGCGAACTGGCTCGTCGCCCGCGCCTTCGTCCGGCCGCCGGCCCGCTGGCTGATCCCGGCGGCGATCGCCGCCAACCTCGCCGTGCTGGCCCTGTTCAAGTACCTCGACTTCTTCGCCGACCTCGCCAGCCTGGTTCCAGGCGTCGAGGCGCCGCGGCTCGGCTGGGTGCTGCCGCTGGGGATCTCGTTCTTCACCTTCCACCACATCATGTACCTGACCGACCTGCGGGCCGGCCGCGCGCCCGCCTTCGGGCTGACCAAGTACGCGCTCTACATCGCCTTCTTCCCGCAGGTTCTCGCCGGCCCGCTCGTGCGCTGGAGCGAGATCATGCACCAGTTCGACGAGCGCCCCTACGCGCGCCCGGACGCGGCGGAGCGGATCGGGCGCGGCCTGATGCTGCTCGTCGCCGGCCTGTCGAAGAAGGTGTTCTTCGGCGATCCGCTCGCCGGCTACGTCAACCCGGTGTTCCAGGCCGCCGCCGCCGGCAAGGCGGTGACGATGGCGGAGGCTTGGCAGGCGACCCTGGGGTTCACCTTCCAGATCTACTTCGACTTCTCCGGCTACACCGACATGGCGCTCGGCATCGCGCTGCTGTTCGGGCTGGTGCTGCCGCAGAACTTCGACGTGCCGTACCGGTCGGCGTCGCTGCGCGAGTTCTGGCGGCGCTGGCACATGACCCTGTCGCGGTTCCTGCGCGACTACCTCTACATCCCCCTCGGCGGCAACCGCCGCGGCCTCGCGATCCAGGTCGGCGCCCTGTTCGCCACGATGACGCTGGGCGGCCTCTGGCACGGGGCCGGGCTGACCTTCGTCGCCTGGGGGGCGCTGCACGGGGCCGGCCTCGGCGCGGGCATCCTGTTCCGCCGGGCGAGCCTGCGGCTGCCAAGCCTGATCGGTTGGGCGCTGACGTTCCTGTTCGTCGCGCTGACCTGGGTGCTGTTCCGCGCCACCAGCTTCGATGCGGCGCTGATCGTGTTCAAGGGCCTGTTCGGCTTCGGCCCCGCGGGCACCGGCTTCAAGTGGCGGACGATCGCGGTGGCGGCCGCCGTGGCGACGGTCGGGCCGAGCGCCTGGGCGG
>NZ_VRUX01000215.1:0-6751 GCF_008039885.1 Methylobacterium sp. WL103 | reverse complement strand
CCCAAGCCGGCAGCGGCCGGATGTCGTCGACGGCGCCGACGAGCGCCAGCACCACGGCGCCGAACCCCAGCACCAGCACGTCCCGGCTCGCTTCCGGCGCGGCGATTAGCAACCCGGTGACGGCCAGCGTCGCCGCGACGACGGCGATCCCCCCGCCCTGGGGCGTCGGCTCGGTATGGCTGGAACGGGCGTTGGGCCCGGCCAACGCGTAGCGCACCAGCAGCGGTCGCAGCCGGACGATCAGGCCGGCGCTGAGGGCCGCCGCCATAGGAACTGCGATGAGGGGAGCGAGCATGACGCCGCTCTACGCCGGCCGGCCCGACGGGTGAAGCCGCCGGGCGCGCATGGCCTCGCCCCGACGGCGACGCTGCCTCAATAGACCTGCGCGGCCTCGTCCTTGCCCTTGGCGGCGCCGGCGGTGCGGTTGGTCTTGTCGATCGAGCGCTCGACCACCTTGCAGAGGCCGATCATGATCGTGTCGATGACGTAGTCCTTCGGGGTGTAGACCGCCGAGACGCCCATGTTCTTGAGCACGAGCTCGTCGTCGGGCGAGATGATGCCGCCGACGACGAGGGGGATGTGGTCGAGGCCCGCCTCGCGCATCTTCGCCTTCACGTCGCGCACCAGCGGCACGTGGCTGCCCGAAAGGATCGAGAGCCCGACCACGTGGGCGGCGGTCTCCTTCGCCTTCGCGACGATCTCGGCGGGGGTCTGGCGGATGCCGTCGTAGGTGACGTCGAAGCCGACGTCGCGGGCGCGGAGCGCGATCTGCTCGGCGCCGTTCGAGTGGCCGTCGAGGCCGGGCTTGCCGACGACGAGGCGCGGCTGCTCGCCGAGGCGCTCGCCGAGGTCGGCGATCAGGAGCTTCGCCTCCTCCGCCGCACCGGACGAGACGGTCTGCAGGGTGACGCCGGTCGGCGCGCGGTACTCGCCGAACACTTCGCGCAGACGCTGCCCCCATTCGCCGGTGGTGACGCCGGCCTTCGCCGCGGCGATCGAGACCGGCATGATGTTGGCGCCCGAGCGCGCGGCGGCTTCCAGCTCCTCGAGCGCCTTGCCGACGGCGGCGTCGTCGCGCTTGGTGCGCCATTCGCGGATGCGGGCCTCGGCCTCCATCTCGACGGTCTCGGACACGGTGAAGATCGCGCCCTCGCCCGCGGTCAGCGGCGAAGGCTCGCCCTGCTGCCACTTGTTGACGCCGACGACGATCTGGTCGCCGGCCTCGATCGCCGAGATGCGGCGAGCGTTGGATTCGACGAGCGAGCGCTTGAGCGCACCGGTCTCGACCGCCGCGACCGCGCCGCCGATGCCGCCGATGCGCTCCAGCTCGGCTCGGGTCTCGACCTTCAAGGCCTCGACCTTGGCGTCGATCACCTTCGAGCCGTCGAAGATGTCGTCGTATTCGAGGAGGTCCGTCTCGAAGGCGAGGATCTGCTGCATCCGCATCGACCATTGCTGGTCCCACGGGCGCGGCAGGCCGAGCGCCTCGTTCCAGGCTGGAAGCTGCACGGCGCGGGCGCGGGCCCGCTTCGACAGCGTCACCGCCAGCATCTCGATCAGGATGCGGTGGACGTTGTTCTCAGGCTGCTGTTCCGTAAGTCCGAGACTGTTGACCTGCACGCCGTAGCGGAAGATGCGCTTCTTCGGGTCGTCGATGCCGTAGCGCTCCTGGGCGATCTCGTCCCAGAGTTCCGAGAACGCCCGCATCTTGCAGATCTCGGTGACGAAGCGCAGGCCCGCGTTCACGAAGAACGAGATCCGGCCGAACACCTCGGGGAAGCTCTCGGGATCGAAATCGGGGTCGTCCCGCACCGTGTCCAGCACCGCGATGGCGATGGCGAGGGCGTAGGACAGCTCCTGCACCGGCGTCGCCCCGGCCTCCTGCAGATGGTAGGAGCAGACGTTCATCGGGTTCCACTTCGGCACTTCCTTGGTCGTGAACAGGATCACGTCCTTGGTCAGCCGCAGGCTCGGCGCGGGCGGGAACACGTAGGTGCCGCGCGAGAGGTATTCCTTGATGATGTCGTTCTGCGTGGTGCCCTGCAGCCCTGAGAACGGCGCGCCCTGCTCCTCGGCCACCGCGAGGTAGAGCGACAACAGCCACGGCGCCGTGGCGTTGATCGTCATCGAGGTGTTCATCTGCTGCAGCGGGATCTGGTCGAACAGGGTCCGCATGTCGCCGAGATGCGCGATCGAGACGCCGACCTTGCCGACCTCGCCGCGGGCGAGCTCGTGGTCGGGGTCGTAGCCGGTCTGGGTCGGCAGGTCGAAGGCCACCGACAGGCCGGTCTGCCCCTTGGCCAGGTTGCCGCGGTAGAGCGCGTTCGACTCCTTGGCGTTCGAATGGCCTGCATAGGTGCGGATGATCCAGGGCTTGTCGCGCTGAGGCTTGTCGCGCTTCACCTCGTCGACGCTCGCGCTCGCGCTCATGTCACCCGTCTCCGCTGATTTGTTCGTCGCGCGGCCAGCTCGCCCCGCCCCTTGCGGCGCACCGTAGCGAAGCGGCCGCGAGCCGTCATCATATGCCGGGCGTCGGCTTTCGTTCCCGTGGCGCGCTGGATGCGCAAAATACTGAGGGCGGCCGCTAAGGAAATTTGAGGACGTGCGCGTCCCGGAATCGGTGCGCGCTGCTGGACAAGGGCCGGCCTGTCCAGGGCTCGGTGATCGGCTACAGGTACCAGGTGCAAGCCGACTTCTTTCACCGAGGTCTTGAGCGTTCAGACGAAGTGCACGGTCCGCGAATAGTTTTTGGTCGGCCACCAAGTTAATTTTGTATCCAGCGCGCCTCGGCCTAAGCCGGCGCCATTTTTCTTGTCGGTCGCCGGGTTCCTGGCCTTTTGGACGACTTGCAGACCCTTGGACGCCCTCTGCTTCGTCGTTATAGCGCTAAGCCGGAACCGCGGCGTCGTCAGAACCGCGCGTGGACACGAAACGATCAGGAGAGCGACGATGGCTGCCAGCGCGGCATTGCAACCGGCCGGTGCCGGGACGGGCGAGGTCAAGGACCTCTACGAGATGGGCGAGATCCCGCCGCTGGGCCACGTGCCCGCCAAGATGTACGCCTGGGCGATCCGCCGCGAGCGGCACGGGCCGCCGGAGCAGTCGCACCAGCTCGAAATCCTGCCGGTCTGGGACATCGGCGACGACGAGGTGCTGGTCTACGTCATGGCCGCCGGCGTGAACTACAACGGCGTCTGGGCCGGCCTCGGCGAGCCGATCTCGCCCTTCGACGTGCACAAGGGCGAGTACCACATCGCGGGCTCGGACGCCTCCGGCATCGTTTGGAAGGTCGGCGCCAAGGTGAAGCGCTGGAAGGTCGGCGACGAGGTCATCGTCCACTGCAACCGCGACGACGGCGACGACGAGGAGTGCAACGGCGGCGACCCGATGTTCTCGCCCTCGCAGCGCATCTGGGGTTACGAGACCGGTGACGGCTCCTTCGCCCAGTACTGCCGGGTGCAGTCGCGCCAGCTCATGGTCCGCCCGAAGCACCTCACCTGGGAGGAGGCGGCCTGCTACACGCTGACGCTCGCCACCGCTTACCGCATGCTGTTCGGCCACGCGCCGCACACCGTGCGCCCGGGCCAGAACGTCCTCGTCTGGGGCGCATCCGGCGGCCTCGGCGTGTTCGCGGTGCAGCTTTGCGCGGCGTCCGGCGCCAACGCCATCGCGGTGATCTCCGACGACACCAAGCGCGACTACGTCATGAGCCTTGGCGCCAAGGGCGTGATCAATCGCAAGGAGTTCGATTGTTGGGGCCAGCTGCCGAAGGTCAACTCGCCTGAGTACAACACCTGGCTCAAGGAAGCCCGCAAGTTCGGCAAGGCGATCTGGGACATCACCGGCAAGGGCAACGACGTCGACATCGTGTTCGAGCACCCGGGCGAGTCGACCTTTCCGGTCTCGACGCTGGTCGCCAAGCGCGGCGGCATGATCGTGTTCTGCGCCGGCACCACCGGCTTCAACATCACCTTCGACGCCCGCTACGTCTGGATGCGCCAGAAGCGGATCCAGGGTTCGCACTTCGCCCACCTCAAGCAGGCGTCGGCCGCGAACCAGTTCGTCCTCGACCAGCGCATCGACCCGTGCATGAGCGAGGTCTTCCCCTGGGATAAGATCCCCCAGGCCCACACCAAGATGTGGAAGAACCAGCACGCCCCCGGCAACATGGCCTGCCTCGTCAACGCTCCGCGCGCCGGCCTGCGCACGGTCGAGGACGTGATCGAGGCGGGACCGCTCAAGCGCTGAGCCCCCGCGCGGGCCGGCCAAGCGGCCGGCCCGCTCTCTGATCCCTTGGCGGCCGGGCGGCCAGCCCGCTCCCCGGGCGGTCGCATCGCCGAACAGCGTCCCGCACCTCTTGTCTCCGCCCGGTTCGGCATCGAGAAGGGCCGAGCTTGGGCGGGAGGGTACGGACGTGGCTGGCGACGACGAGTCTTACGTATACGACGAGGCCACCGGCGAGTGGCTGGCCCCGGGCGCGGCTGCCGCGACCTCCGCGCGGCCGGAGGTGCGCGACGCCTCCGGCAACCTGCTGACTGATGGCGACTCGGTCACGCTGATCGAGGACCTGAAGGTCAAGGGCGCCAACCAGACCCTGAAGCAGGGAACGGTGATCCGCTCGATCCGGCTCACGGACGATCCCGAGGAGATCGACTGCCGCCACGACGCGATCAAGGGGCTCGTCCTGCGCACCGAGTTCGTGCGCAAGCGATAGCCTGCCGACGGCGCTACCGCTTCGTCTCGGTCCCCGGCAGGTGGCGCCCGTAGCTTTCCTGCTTGGTCGCCTTCTCGGTGATCAGGTCGGCATAGGCCTGCCGCATCTCCGGGGAGACCGAGACCGTGCGCGCCTTCTCGGCCTTGCGCTTGGGCGCCTTCTTGAAGGTGTTGTTCGTCTCGCTCATGCCGGGCCTCGCTTCGGGATCGTCGGGATCGGCGTGCCCGGGTCGGGATCGCCCGCGGCAGGCCCATCGCAAGGGAACGCGACAGACGAAAGAAGGCGGGGCGGCTTTCGCCGTCCCGCCTTCGTGTTTCTATCGTCCGAGGAAGATAGAGGCCAGTCGCTGGAGCAGGCCCCGCGGTGCGGGCGGAGGCGCGCTCTGCCCAGGACTGTCCCCGATCTAAGCGTTCGCGGCGAAGGGGTGGGTCGCGGACTTGCGCTGCTCGGTGACCGTGGCGGCCTTCGGCTCGCCGGAGACGGCGCGCTGGATCGACAGCTTGGTGGCCTCGTAGTTGTACTTCTGGATCTTGGCGTCGTCGGCCGCCTCCCAGTGGATGAACACGCCGACCAGGATGAACAGGTCGTCGGCCTCATCGGCGGGGATGATGCCCTCGGCGACGGCGTCCTGCACGGCCATGGCGACGCCATGCTGCGCGGGGCCGAACATCTGGACGGCCTGGCGGGCGTCGTTGATGGTCACCTTGTTGAACATCAGGGTGTTGGGCTTGCACGGCAGGTTCGGCGCGATGACCGCGAGCAGGCTGGTGAAGCCGTGCTTGTTGTTCACGAGGCCGTTGCAGAAGGCCGTCTCGGCCGGCGAACCGCGCGGTCCGATGATCAGGTCGATGTGGGCGACCTCGTTGCCGTCGCCGACGAGGGCTTCGCCGACCTGGACCTTGGTGATCTTTGCCATTCGGGTTTTCTCCCTGGATTCCAAACTCGAGGACCGCGGCCCGTCGAGTCGGGCGCGGCCGGAAGCCATCCTTGTTCGCGACGCCCGGCCTTGGAAAAGCCGGGCCGGTTAGCCCGGATAGCGGCGCGGACCCTACAGCGCGGTCCGGCCCGTCACAACCCATGGCAACGCGCTGGAATCGATATTAAAAGTGCGGCCCGGCGCTTGACGCAGGGAACTTTTTCAGGCGACGCGCGCCGCGTCCGCCAACCGGGCGCCAGCGGATGCCAGCGCGTCGGCGAAGAGCGTCGCCACCGTGAAATCCGCGCTGGTGCCGGGATTGATTCCGGCTGCCTTCCAGGCCGCGTCGAGGGCGAGCAGCGGCGCGACCGGCCGGGTGCGCAGATCGAGCCCACCCAAGGCCGCCACGGCCTGCGCGCGAACGGATTCAGCCCGCTCCGCCCCGTGCTTGCGCGCCACGTGGCTGTCGGGAAAGGCCTGCAGGTAGGCCAGATGCACGGCGGTGGTGCACCAGGCCGGATCGAGCCTCTGCCCGCGTGCGCCCGCCAGCGCCGGAAGCCCGACCGCGAACAGGTCGCCGAATCCGTCGACGTAGGCGCGGGCGATGCGGTCGCGCGGCGCCGCCTCTTCCATCGCCGCACGCAACGAATCCGGGGCCGGCTCAGACACGTCGTGCCGGGCGGCCTGGCCCAGCCCGCCGGGGTTGGCGAGGCGGATCGCCTCGAAGACGGCCTGCGCATCTGCCGGTTCGAGCCCGGCCAGCACCGCGGCCACGGTGCTCGCGCGTTCGGCCGCCACCGCCAGCGGCGCGCAGAGCAGGAGGATGCCGAGGTTCGTATTCTGGCCGATCGCGGCAAACGTCGCCGCAACCGCATCGCGGACCCGTGCGCCGACGCCGGTCCCGGCACCCGCGAGTGCCGGTGCCGAGGCGGCGGCGCTGGCGACGAAATCCGACACCGCCATCCGGTGCCCGGCCGCGTAGGCGTGGACGTTGCCGGGCTTCAGGGCGTCGAGCTCGGCCAGGCACGCCGCCTGGTACAGAGCTGCGATCGTCGCCGGCGCGAGGCGCATCAGGCGACCACGAGGCGCGGCCGGTGCGCGGCGCGGACGGCGGCGAGGAA
>NZ_VRUX01000214.1:0-6752 GCF_008039885.1 Methylobacterium sp. WL103 | reverse complement strand
GCCCGACGACCGCGACCGTCGCCCCGCCGCGCCCGATATGCGACGATGCCGCCTCGCCGCGCTCCCATCGGACCCGCCCTCATGAGCCGCATCACGACCCGCCTCGATCGCCGCACGGCCCTCGGAGCCGCCGGGGCCGCCCTCGTCGGCCTTGCCGTAGACCCCGCGGCTGCGGAGCCGGACCGCGGCGCCACGCTGTTTCCCCTGGCGCAGACGACGATCCCCGTCGCGGGGCTGGCGCAGGCCTTCCCGGTGCGGCGCATCTACTGCATCGGGCGCAACTACGCGGCGCATGCCCGCGAGATGGGATCGGACCCGGCCCGCGAGCCGCCGTTCTTCTTCCAGAAGCCGGCGGACGCGATCCAGGTGGTGGAGCCCGGCACGGTGGCCGACCACCCCTATCCGTCGCTGACGAAGAACTACCACCACGAACTCGAACTCGTCGCGGTGCTGAAGTCCGGCGGACGCGACATCCCGAAGGACCGCGCCCTCGACCACGTCTACGGTTACGCGACCGGCCTCGACATGACCCGGCGCGACCTTCAGCGCGGCATGGGCGACCAGAAGAAGCCCTGGGAGGTCGGCAAGAGCTTCGACCGGTCCGCGCCGATCACGCCGATCCTGCCGGCGGCGACCCTCGGCCATCCCGCGCGCGGCCGGATCCGGCTCGCGGTGAACGGCACCGTGCGGCAGGATGCGGACCTGTCCGACATGATCTGGTCGGTCGCCGAACAGATCGCCAACCTCTCCGAGGCGTTCGAACTCAAGGCGGGCGACGTGATCTATTCCGGCACGCCGGAGAACGTCGGGCCGGTCGTGCGCGGCGACGTCCTGCTCGGCACCATCGACGGCCTGCCGCCGCTGTCGATCCGCATCGTCTAGAGCATTTTCCGTGATCTACGGATCACGGAAAATGCTCTATCTTGTTGCGTGGTCGCATTTTCTTCACGCGAGCCGGCAACCACCTCGCTTGAAAATGCCCTAGGGCATCGCCTCCGATGCGGGACGGGCGGGCGGCGAGACCGGCGGCCCCGTCCGGGTGGCGATCCACAGGACGTTCCGCGGGCCGTCTCCGCTGGCGCGCGACCGCACCCGCACCTCCTCGACGGAGAAGCCCGAGCGGGCGAGCCGCGCCTTGAACTTGCGATCCGGGCGGCCGGACCAGACGCCGAGGACGCCGCCTGGTCGCAGGGCGTAATGCGCGCGCTTCAGGCCCCAGGCGTCGTACAGGCGGTTGTTCTCGCCCCGGACCATGCCCTCCGGGCCGTTGTCGACGTCGAGCAGGATGGCGTCGAACATGGCCGGGCCGGACTGGATCAGGCGGTTCACGTCCGCCTCGTGCAGGGCGAGGCGGGGGTCGTCGAGGCTGCTGGCGAAGAGGTGCGCCAGGGGGCCGCGCGCCCACGCCACCACCGCGGGCACGAGTTCGGCGACGACGATCTCGGCCTCCGGCCCGAAGGCGTCGAGCGCCGCCCGCAGGGTGAAGCCCATGCCGAGGCCGCCGATCAGCACCTGCGGCGCCTTTCGCGATGCGATCCTGCCGCAGGCCAGCGTCGCCAGCGCCTCCTCGGAGCCGCTGAGGCGGCTGTTCATCAGCTCGTTCTGGCCAAGCATGATCGAGAACTCGGTGCCCCGCCGCCGCAGCCGCAGGGTGCCGCCGTCGCCGGGGATCGAGGCGGTATCGAGGTTCTCCCAGGGGATCATGCGGCGCTCGTGCCCCGATCTTCGGCGAGCCAGGCCGCCATCCCGGCCGCCGCCGCCCGGCCGCTGCTGATCGCGCCCTGGAGCAGGTAGCCGCCGGTGGGCGCCTCCCAGTCGAGCATTTCGCCCGCCACGAACAGGCCGGGCCGCTTGCGGACCATGAAGCTCGCGTCGAGCCCACTGAGGCCGACCCCGCCGGCGGTGGAGATCGCGCGCTCCATTGAGGCCATGGCGTGCAGGCGCAACGGCGCGGCCTTGATCAGCCCGGCGAGCGCATCCGGATCGGCCGGCAATGCGACGCCCGCCGACTCGCGCAAGACCCCCGCCGCGACTGGCGACAGGCCGGCCCCCTTGCGCAGGCGGGTGGCCATCGATTCGCCGGGCCGCGGGTCGGACAGCCGGTCGGCCAGCGCCCTCAACGTCAGGTCGGGGCGCAGGTCGAGCACGAGGCGGGCCGCGCCTTTACGCTCGATCATCGCGCGCAAGGCCCGCGACACCGCGTAGATCGCGCCGCCCTCGATCCCGTCTGCGGTGACCACCGCCTCGCCGCGCACGATCACGCCGTCGGCGGCAAGCCCGATCCGCTTCAGCGGCTGCCCGGCGAACCGCTCGCGGAAGTGCTCGGACCACGCCACCGCGAAGCCCGCGTTGGCCGGCCGCAGGGGCGCGACGGCCACGCCGAGGTTCTCCAGCATCGGCACCCAGGCCCCGTCCGAGCCGAGCCGGGGCCAGCTCGCGCCGCCCAGCGCCAGCAGCACCGCCTTCGGCCGCGTCCAGCTCTTCCCCTCCGGCGTCTCGAACACCAGGGTGCCGTCCTCGAACGCCGCGAGCCGGTGCCTTGTGTGGATGCGGACGCCAGAAGCCTCGAGACGGCGCAGCCACGCCCGCAGCAGCGGCGAGGCCTTGAACGCCTTCGGGAAGACCCGCCCGCTCGATCCGACGAAGGTCGGCTCGCCCAGATCCTCGCACCAGGCGCGCAGGGCATCGGGTGGGAACGCCTCGATCGCGCGGCCCAAGCTGCCCGACGGATGGTATCGGCGCAGGAAGTCCGGCGCGGGCTCGCTGTGGGTGAGGTTCAGCCCGCCGCGGCCGGCGAGCAGGAACTTGCGGCCGACCGACGGCATCCGCTCGTAGACCCCCACCGCGTGCCCGGCGGCCGACAGCACCTCGGCTGCCGCCAGCCCGGCAGGGCCGCCGCCAACGATCGCCACTGTCTCTTGGAGGGCGTCTTCTCGCGCCACGTCGTCCTCTCGAATGTCCATGGCAGCGGAAGGCGTCGGTTCGCCCGCGCTGTCAAGGCATGGCAGCGGCGCCCGAACCCGGTTTGGGCCGCCCTTGATTCGCCGCGTTCGCGTCTCTAACTGCGGCTCATCGGCTGCGGGCCCCTCTGGCGGGATGCTCTCTCAAGATGCTTCCGTGATGTCGGAGCCGATGCTTTCCTTGCAAAAGAAGCATCACGGTCCCGCGAATGGTCGATTTCCTATACGTCGAGTGGCTCGGCAAGCCGATCTGGATGTGGCTCGGGTTCCACGCCCTGGTCGCGGCCCTCCTCGCCTTCGACCTCGGCCTGCTCCACCGCGACAAGGAGCACGAGATCGGCGTGAAGGAGAGCCTGCTCCTCACCGCCTTCTACTTCAGCCTCGGCCTCGCCTTCGGCGGCTGGATCTGGTGGTATCTCGGCGCCCAGCCCGCCCAGGAATACGTCACCGGCCTCGTGGTCGAGAAGTCGCTGTCGATGGACAACGTCTTCGTCATCGCGGTCATCCTTTCGGCCCTCGGCATCCCGCTCGCCGCCCAGCACCGTGTGCTGGTCTGGGGCATCCTCGCCGCGGTGCTGCTGCGCGGGTTGATGATCGGGCTTGGCGCCGCGCTGGTGCACCAGGCTGCCTGGGTCCTGTCGCTGTTTGCCGCCTTCCTGATCTATGCCGGCCTGAAGATGCTGTTCTCCAAGGAGGAGGATGCCGGCGACCTTCAGGATCATGCCGCCGTGCGCTGGCTGCGGGCGAAGCTGCGCATCACGCCCGAGCTTCACGGCCAGCACTTCATGGTTCGCAAGGCTGATCCGCGGACAGGCAAGACCGCGCTTTGGCTCACCCCGCTGGCGCTCGCCCTGGTTCTGGTCAACGGCGCCGACGTGATCTTCGCGGTCGACAGCGTGCCGGCGATCTTCGCGATCACCACGGACACCTTCGTGGTCTACACGTCCAACATCTTCGCGATCCTGGGCCTGCGGGCGCTCTACTTCGCGCTCGCCGCGATGGTCGATCGCTTCGCCTACCTCAAGACCGCGCTCGCCTTTATCCTGATCTTCATCGGCACGAAGATCGTGGTCGCCGACACCTTCGGCCTGGTCCACGTGCCGCCGTGGGTGTCGCTCGCGGTCACGGTGGTGCTGCTCACCGTCGGCATCCTCTACAGCCTGTGGCGTACCCGCGGCGAGGTGCATGCCGACACGGCCACGGACGGGCGCGAGGCGGAGCTGCACGGCCGGGCTTGAGCCCCGCCAGCTAGCCGCCCCGGCGGTAGACCCCACTGAACGTGACGTTCATGCCGCCGTAGGCCCCGTTGCTCTCCGCGACGAGGTCCGGCGGCATCAGCCGCATCCGGACGCTGCAACGGCTCACCTCGTCCGGGCGGAAGCCGGGGATCACGGTCTTGTCGCCGTCGGTCCAGGCGATGTCCTGGCCGTCGGGAGCGAGTTCGGCCTCAAACGAACCCATGTTGATCGCCCCCCGCTTCACCCGTTCCGGGTCCTGGGTCCCGTAGGATGCCGTCCCCGATAGCACGAGGCGTTCGCCCTTGCGCCGTATCGTAACGGTCTGCTCCGGCCCGCTCATCCACGTGCCGATCCAGTCGTCGAGGCCGACCGTCGCGGGCGCGTCGTCGGCCAGCGCCCGCTCCGGCAACCAGCCGGATCGGATCTGGCCCGTCGCGCCGACATAGGACGCGCAGGCGAAGGCGCCGCTCGACGCGCCGCGGATCACGCCGTTGCCGGCGACGAGGAAGGCTTTCTCGCGACAGGCGGGCGCGAGGCTCGGGCAAGCCGGGTCCGCGTCGGCCGACCGGACGAACGCGACGCCCCCCTCCGCCACGACCCGTGCCCGCCGCAGCGTCCCGCCGAGATCGGGCAGGTCCGGGCAGATCGCGCTGGGCTTGGCCGCACCCGTCCGGGCATCCTGGGCGAACGCCGGAGTGGCGAGGGCGGCCAGCAGCACGAGGCCGGCCGGCACGGCGCTTGGGCGGTGATGGCGGGGCATGAGCCTCCTTCAGGTCGGACGCGACGCGATCAGGTCCCGGAGCGTCGTGATGGTGGAGGCGTCGGCGATGCCGTCCACGCGCGCCTGCCGGAAATGGCGCTGGAAGGCGGTGACGACCGCCCGCATGTGCGGATCGAACGTGCCCGTCACCGGCTGGTCATAGCCGTAGAGCGCGAGCATCGCCTGCAGCGCCTCGATCGGCTGCCCCGCATCGCCTTCGGCGAAGAAGCGACCGTCGCGCAGAGGCACCTCCGGCACGTGATGGCCGACGCCCTCGGCCGCGAGCCGGCGCCAGGGAAAGTTCTCGCCCGGATCCTCCTTGCGGTCGGGAGCGATGTCGGAATGGGCGAGCACCCGGTCCGCCGGGATCGCCCAGCGCACGACGATGTCGCGGGCGAGCGCGGTCACCGCCGCGACCTGCGCCTCAGGGTAGGGCGGCAGGCCGCCGACATGACCGGGATGGACGATCTCGATGCCGAGCGAGCGCGAGTTCACGTCGCGCTCGCCCTGCCAGGACGCCCGGCCGGCATGCCAGGCGCGGCGGCCCTCCGGCACCATCTGCAGGATCGTGCCGTCTTCCAGCACGACGTAATGGGCCGAGACCTCGGCGATCGGGTCGGCGAGCCGCTGCAGCGCGGCGGCCGCGCCGTCCATGCCGGTGTAGTGCAGGATCAGCATGTCCGGCCGCTTGCCAAGGCGCTCGCCATGGTTCGGCGAGGGCTGAATGCGGGTGGCTAGCGGGCTGTCCGGCGTCATGCCGCACCGCCTTCCAGACGGACGCCGCTTTCCGCGAGGATCCGGTCGTGGGCGGCGTTGATCGCGGCGAGGCGCTTGGTGGCGATCGCCACCGCCTCGGGCGGCAGGCCGCGGGCGATCGCGCGATCGGGATGGTTCTCGGCCACGAGCTGCCGGTGGCGGACCTTCACCGCGGCCGGGTCGGCGCCGTGCTCCAGCCCGAGGACGAGGTAGGGGTCGTCGGCCAGGCGCACGTGCCGGGCGGCAATGCGGCGGAACGCGATGTCGTCGAACCCGAAGATCTCGGCGACGGCGCGGAGATAGGCTTCCTCGGCCTGATGGATCGCCCCGTCGGCGGTGGCGATGTGGAACAGGCCGTCGAGGACGTCCTCCAGCAGGGACGGCTCGTCGTGGAAGGCGTTGGCGAGTTGGCGGGCATAGGCCTCGTAGCCGTTGGTCGTGCGCTTCGCGAGGTCGAACAGGCGGGTGACGCGGGCGCGCTCCGCCTCGCCGACTTGCACCACCTTGCCGAAGGCCTCGACCTCGGAGGGCGTGACCACGCCGTCGGACTTCGCCATCTTGGCGGCGAGCGCCACGAGGCCGGTGGTGAAGACCACGTCCCGCGGCATCGGGCCGAACAGCGCGCCCTCGCGGTCGACGAGATAGTGCCCGGCGAGCCCGCCCGCGAGCGCCCCGAGGGGGCCGCCGATCGCGAGGCCGATCCCGGCGCCGCCGAGCTTGCCCCAGATCCCCGAATTCATCGGGACCCGGCGGGGTTGTCTTGGAGATGCGGCACGGTCACCGGCTGGCCTTTTTGCGATGCCGGCGGACCTCGAAGCGTTCCGCCGACGACAGGCCGCCGGGGATACAGGCTCCGTCCGAAACGCGGAAGGGCCGGAGCGTTCGGCTCCGGCCCTCCTCCATCCTGCTTCAGTGCCGGGGCGGCGAAGCCTCAGCGGCAGTACACGTCGCCGTAGGCGTCGCGGTAGGTGCCGTAGGGGCAGCGCGGCGCCGTCGAGGCGCCGACGATGGCGCCACCCGCACCACCGATCGCGGCAC
>NZ_VRUX01000213.1:0-6763 GCF_008039885.1 Methylobacterium sp. WL103 | reverse complement strand
GTTCCGTCCCGCCCCCGTCCGCCCCGGTCACGACCCTGTGGACGGCGGTCGCTTCGTTCCCGCCCACGTTCTTGACAGGGGTGGTGATCCCACCCGGGATCAGGACGCCAGCCGCACGGGTCGCACCCGCCGCCGGTCCCGCCCGAGCGCCCTCGCCAGGTCCGCCGGCCGCTCGGCCTTCACCAGCCCGGGCCGCCGCGTCGACCTCACCTCCAGCATGTCCTCCGCCAGGGCCCGCAGGATCGCGTCGCGTTCCTCGCCGGCCACTGCATCCAGGATGTCCGCGTAATCAGGCATTGCCAACCCTCCGTCATAGGAACAGATAGAGAACAAACGTGGCGGAGCAAGGACTGGGGCGGTGATCCTTGGCGAGGTCACAGGCAGGCCGTTCGCGCGGAATGACGTCACGGCTGTGCCGAACCGCGTCACGACGAGGCCGTTTCAGCGGAACCACGTCACAGGGGCAGGAACCGACGCTCGCCCCCGCCGGGACAAAACATGTTTTCTCGGGACAAAACGCGTTTTTTGGACCCCGTTTTGGACAGAACGTGCTTTCCCACAGGGGCCAGGGCCTCCTTAACCCGCCCCGTGCTACGACACCGATTCCACAGCGCTCCGGAGAGACCCGTGAAACGCATACGCCGCCGTCCCCTCGCCGAGATCCCTAATCCGGGGGCGTGACCGCGTGCGCGGCAGCCCCTCGCGGAGGCTGCCTTCATGACCTTTCGGACCTTCTTCACCTCGGACACCCACTTCGGCCACAAGGGCGTCCTCGCCATGTCCGGCCGGCCCTTCGCCACCATCGAGGAGCATGACGAGCTCCTCGTGCAATCGTGGAACGGCGTCGTCGGACCCCGGGACGAGGTCTGGCACCTTGGCGACTTCGCGATGGGCGCCACGCCGGAGCGGTGCCAGGCCCTGTTCAAGCGCCTCCGCGGTCGCAAGATCCTCGTCCGCGGGAATCACGACAAGAAGCGCACGCTCGATCTGCCGTGGCACTCCCAGCACATCGTCGCCACGCCCAAGGTCGAGGGCAAGCGCCTGGTGCTCTCGCATTACCCGATGCGCGCCTGGATGGGGGCGTTCCGCGGCTCGATCCACCTGTTCGGCCATACCCACGGAAAGCTCCCCGACACGAACCGCTCGTGCGACGTCGGGGTGGATCGGTGGAGCTACCGACCAGTGACGCTGGCCGAGATCCGCGAGCGCCTCGACGCGACGCCGACGGTCCCCGAGGAGATCGCACTCTGCTCGGTTCCCGACGACGACGACGACGAGGGCTAGTAGAAGTCCTCGCCGACGCGGGCAGCCACCATCGCCTTGGTCTCGCCCGGCAGGAACCGCTGCCAGGCCCACTCGCCTCCGTGGAAGAAGAAGTCACGCCCGTCATGCCGGATCTTGGGCATGTCGCCCCGACGCTTCTTCGGCGCGCCCTGCACGTAGATCGTGGCGGGCGCGCCGTCGAACAGGCGGACCCGGGCGGCGAACTTGTCCGGGCCCCACTGCCGGACGCGGACGAACTCCGACACGAGGGACGGCAGGGTTTCGCCACGGTCGTTCGTGAGCCAGGCGGTCACGTGAGCCCGGACGATGGCCGTGGTGGCCTCCTTGTCGAGGGGCAGGTCGAACGTCGGCTGTTCGGCCGCTTGAGCTTGAGGTCTTCTTGCCATGGTCTTCTCCACACAGAGGCGGGATGCCTCGATGCGCGGATGAATCCATAGGTCTCGCCAGTAAGCGAGCCCCATCATAAGACCATCACATTCGATGGTTAAATTAACTCTAGTACATCCCAAACATAGCCCGGAAGCGATGCCACGGACAATCCCCCAGGGGTAGGAAAAGGCCCGGAATGAGAGGAAACGACTCGGGATGGTTAAGAACCCGTGTCGCTCAGTCCGGGCCGTGCGCGGCGTGCCAGGACAGCAGCAGGAGGGCGCGCTCCCACACCCTTCGGTGGGCGCCGTCGACGTCCGGGATGGCCCGGACCGCCTCGGCCTGGGCCCGCCCGTCGCGGGCGATGAGCCCGTCCACGTGGGAGTCGACCGCGTCCGTCACGGCCCGCCAGCGCGCGAGGTCAGCCCCGTTCACCACCGCCTCCCGGTCCGCTCGCGCTCGTGCTGCCGGAACCAGGGCATGCCCGTGTCGGGGTCTCGCTTGATCTTCCCGGGGACGGAGCGAGCAAGGCGCGGAGGGCTCGCCGCGGCGCCGCAGCACACCGGATCGTGGCCGCGTGACAGGGACCTGAGCTCGTCTCGGGAATCCTCCCAGGGAAGCCCGAGGTGCATCCGAACAATATCGGACCCCCCGTCATTCTGATCCGGGGCAAACATCCGACCCATGGCCTCGACGAACCCAGACGCAGAACGCACCGTCATGGTGACCATGCTGTCGATGGCCGAAGCAACGACGTCTCGGGCGAGCGGCGAACGCTCGACCCGGTAGCGCTGAAGCCTGACGGGTCGCCGACTGATGTCGCCCACGTCGACCTCGTCCACCTCATCGAGGATGATGAAGGGCTCCCGGCTGCCGGCACGGCGAAACATCACCTGTCCGTAATGGACCTCGTAGAGTGTGTCGGTCAGCCCGGACCGGGGCATCTCATTCAGCGGGTCGAAGTAACGGGTCGTGCCGTCGGTCTCCCGCATGAGCCAGCTTGGCGTGACAGCGGTCTCGCCGGCGGGGACCACACGGTCGATCAGCGGCCCGAACGCCGGGCAGGTATCGACGGTGGGTGTAGCGTTCTTCGGTCCTTTTGCCTGCATGATGCCGTTCGGGAGGATCTCGACGGTGACATGCGAGCGACCCTCGCCATCACGCAAAGACCAGATCCCGAGGGCAGGACAGTTCTCGTGCTTGTCGGTCGTGTCCCAGGCGTAGCGGTCGTAGGAACGGGACCCCACGCAGTGGCCCATGGCGGCTCCCTCGTTGTCGAGGGCGCGCTTGGTGACGAGGTGAGTCCAGTACCAGCCGGCCGGCGAGTGGACCTCGATTCGCTCGACCGTGCCGACGTCGCCAGCCTTCCGGTCGGCGCGCATGGCGGCGAGCCTCTCGTGCCAGCGCCGGCAATGCTCGACGGCGCCCGACCAGGAAATCTTGGGCAGCTTGTCGAGCATGCGGGGATCCTCCTCCTCCAGGGCGTTGAGCCAATCGAGGAGCTCGCGGACGCCGGGCGGCCCGGCGAACTCTCCGGAGCCACGGACCGTGCCGCCCTCGCGGTGCGCGCGGGACATCGCCTCGTGGCTGCGCTGGGCCGCCGCCAGGGCCTCCTTCATGATCGCGTTGCGCCACCGTCCCTGCGGCAGCTTCGGCGGCTCCAGCGTCGCCCACGGGTACGGGAGCACGACGCAGGTCTCGCCCATGGACACGACCTGCCCGGGCATGCGCCGGGCGAGCCAGCGCCGGATGCGTTCGTCCTTGGCGTGGAGGCAGGCCCATACCGCCGCGTTGAGGATGGCCTGAGGGTAGTGTGCCTGGAACACCGGACGGCTCGCTTGTGGGGATGGCGGGGGAATCGAGGAGCGCCCCTGCCGCCGGGCGCGTCGACGGAGGCAGCCTCAGGCGGCGGCGGCGAGGGGCGGTTCGGCGGGCTTCAGCATCTCGGCAAGCGCGAGGTCGCCGCCGTAGACGTGGAACCAGCATGCCAGCCGGCTGTGACGCGTCGTGATGAAGTCGCCTTCCATGACCTCGCTGAGGACGAGGTGCGGCTCGCCGGCGGGGATGGTCAGACCGGTCCAGTGGCAGGTGTGGTCCTTGCGACCGCGGATGACACGGCGGGATAGCTCGCGCGCCTCGCCCTGGTCGCCGCTGAACGCATCGACGCCGAGCATGTCCTCGTCGGTGACCTGATCGACCGCCTTCCGCTGGACCCATGCGAGGTCGAGGTCGTTGAAGGTGCCGCAGTCGAAGCGGAACAGAATGCGCTGCTGCAAGTCGCGAGGCGGCCTGCTGTTCACGAACGCATCGGGGTAATCGGTGACCGCCTCGATGACCGCTTCTATGACGTCAGTGACCGAACGGCTGGCAATCGACCCGAAGATGGCGAGCTTGGCAGCCTTCTGAGCCGTGTAGTCCTTGAGCCACGTGATGCCGAGGGCAACGTCCTTGAACAGCAGCCCCTGATGCAAGGTGATGAACCCGCCCGGATGGAAAGGATCGGGGGCCACGACGTTGACCTTGAGCTTCTCTGCGAGGGCGTGCGCGTCCCTGTCCCCCCGGACAATCGAATCGATCCACACCGCGAAGTTCGCGCGGGCGGTCTCGGGGAGTTCTTCGACGTAGCTGTGGGGTTCGTAGGGGTAGGTCTTCGTTGCCATGGGACGCTCCTGAAACGTTGATGTGATACCGCGCCCCTGCCGCCGGGCGCGTCGACGTAGGCGCTCAGGCTCCGAGCGGGATGGAGAGCAGGGGCTGAGGGGGCGCGTCCGATCCGGTCGGACGGTGGGAGCGGAAGGCGATGACGTTGCCCGTGCCGGCGACGACGGGCTCCGGGATCACCTCGGCGTTCCACGCCACCATCCCCGCCTCGCGGACGATGGAGACCACCAGGAGCCTCTCGGGCTGGCCCCGGTACAGGGTGACGATGACGTCGCCGGCGACGATGTCTCCGTTGACGCCGAGGATGCTGCGATCAGGCTGGCCGACGCTCCCCTGTTCGAGGAGGACTTTGAAATCGCGGAACTCGCGGTGGACCCTCACGACCGGACACTCCTGTTTGGGACACGGGGATAGGCGGACGGCTGGGCCGGCTCGCCGTGGGAGACCGCCAGCGCGGTGGCGAGGCGCTCGATGCCGTGCCGGGCGGTCGCCATGAGCGACGAGGAGACCTCGTCGTTCGCGATCAGCAGGTCGGTCCGGAGCGCGGGCTCCTTCAGGGATTCGAGCTCGTCGAGCCGGCGGTCGACCGCAGCCCTGACGGTGCGGAGGCGCGTACGGGTCTCGGCGAGATCGAGCTTGTGAAGGTCGGTGACGAACTGGGACCTGAAGCTCATGGGTATGTCCCCCCGACGGCTTCGCTGCTCGCGCACACCCAGCAGTAGGCGGGCATCTCCGGGTGGCGCGTGAGGACGACGCGGTCGAAGAGATCGTGCTCGTCTCCGCAGCACTCGCAAGTGAAGACGGAGGCGGCGTGCATCGCCTCGGCGTGGGCCTCCTCGGCCCTGGTCTGGCGGTCGTCGAGTCCGGTGCCGTCGTAGCTCACGCTGCGCTCCTCTGACGGCGGGCCTCGGCGGCGCGCCGGGCAGCGGCGGACCGGTCCACGCGCGGGATGGGCAAGTCGCGGTCGCGAAGGATGCGGCGCACGACCGAGGGATCGAGGCCGGTCGCAGCGGCCGCCGCCGGGACGGACGCGAGGCGCGCCACGGCATCGAGGGCTGCGGCTTCCAGATCCGGCGACGTCCTCGCCCGGGAACCGAGTCCGCGGGCGGCTGCGGCCAACCCGAGCGCGCGGCGACCCTCGGCCGCGAGGGCGAGAAGCGTCCGCGTCTCGCACCAGAACCAGCGCTCGCGAGCCCCGGGCAGGCCGTAGCCGCCGTCGATCAGGGCCGCGACCGCCTCGGGCCGGGGGCGGATATAGACGTCCGCCTCAAGGGACCTGCCGCGGCTCACGACACCACCTCTTCGGTGCCGGCGATCTCGTACGTGTGGACGTAGGTGACCGCGGACTGCTCCAGGCCGAGCACCCGGAGCAGGTTGTCCGGGGGCGACCGCCGTCCGGAGCGGACGTTTGAGATGTAGCTCTCCGAGAGGGCGTGCCGGCGAACGAACCTTCTCAGGCCGCCGTGCGCCTCGATGGCGGCCTCCAGCCGGGCGAGGACCTCGTCCCTCGTCAAAATGCGGCGTCGCAGCGCCATGCCCTTTTCTCCCCCGGAAAGAATCGCTGCGCCAAATTTAGACCTGGCTGGAAAGTAGCGATACGGGGTGCGACAAGATTTCCAGAAACTTCGAAATTCGTAGGATCTCCCCTTTGCTGGAGTTGATCGTTGTAACTGTTGCGACGGTGATGTCCGTTATGATCGGACACTTTTCAAAGTTGGAAACTTTCTTGGGCGTGTGGCACTCTCTCTGTGTCGACACTGAGAGGGAGGATTCGGTCCATGAGGGCCACAGCACAAGAGCTATGGAGCGTCAGACTAGGACACATGCTCGGCGGCCTTCAGCTAGTCGAGCGGCTTGATGCCGTTCCGGTCGCCGGCACAGTCGTCATGCTCATAAAAGTGGGCGGCCATCCCGCCATCGACCGTCGTGGCTGTGCTGTCGTCCGTGACGGGCAGCCGGTCCGGATCGGCGAGTGGGAAGCCGTCGAGATCCACGACCCCGCTCGGACCGCAGAGCGCCGCTACCGCCGGGCCGTGACGACCGCGCACCTGCCGGATCGGGCGGTGCGATTCGTCAAGCCGGCCGGACACGATTGGGAAGCCGACTGCGTCTCTCCCTACGGCGAGCCCGGCCCGTACTGCCAGGCGTACGCCGCCTGCACCAAGGTCCAAGGGCGCTTCGTCTGGCGCCGGGCCGCGACGTGGTCCGAGGTCACTACCCTTGGGGCAGACCTCGCCTAGTCGTTTTCATCACTCCGTCGATCATCACCATCACCACCGACAAGGAAGCGCATTATGGCCCGTCAAATCCTCGCCTACGTTCTCGCCGTCCTCGCCACCCTCGCGGAGGTGGCGGTCACCGCCACGCGCATGGTCTGGCGCGCCGGCCGCTGGGTTCTCGAATCCGTGACCCCGGCACCCCGTCGCGCCCCCGCCGCGGCTGCCGGTGC
>NZ_VRUX01000212.1:0-6767 GCF_008039885.1 Methylobacterium sp. WL103 | reverse complement strand
CATCCACGTGCCGCGCGACGCCGCGCTCACCGCCGACGCCGTCACCGTGCGCGACGGGATCGTCTCGGACCGCGACGGCGCGCCGCTCGCCGACGTGTCGGCGATCCGGTCGCTGCGCGGCGCGCACAACTGGCAGAACGCGGCCGTGGCCGTGGCGGTCGCCCGCGCCCTCGGGCTTGCGGCCGACGCGATCCAGGCCGGGCTCGCGAGCTTTCCCGGCCTGCCGCACCGGATGGAGGAGGTCCGGGTCCGCGGGCCGGTGCTGTTCGTCAACGATTCGAAGGCGACCAACGCCGACTCGACCGAGAAGGCGCTGACCGCCTTCCGCGACATCCACTGGATCCTCGGCGGCAAGGCGAAGGACGGCGGGATCTTCCCGCTCGTCCCGTATTTCGAGCGCATCGCCCACGCCTACCTGATCGGTGCGGCCTCCGACGCCTTCGCCGCCACCCTGGAGGGCGCCGTGCCCTACACCCGCTGCGAGACCCTGGACGTCGCCGTGAAGGCGGCGGCCGAGGGCGCGGCGGCGTCGGGTGCGCCCGAGCCGGTGGTGCTGCTCTCGCCGGCCTGCGCCTCCTACGACCAGTTCCGCAGCTTCGAGCAGCGCGGCGACGTGTTCCGAGAGCTCGTGCGCGCGCTGCCCTGAGCCGCCGCTTCGAGGCACGCCAGCTCGCTGCGCGCCTCGTGCCGGACGTGGCCCTACCGGGCCAGCACGCTGGCCGCCTCGCGCGTCGTCGTGACCGCCACGGAGACCTCCGTCACCGAGGCCGAGATCGTGCTGATGTTGGCGGTGATCGCCGCCACGGCCTGGGCCGCGGCCTGCATGTTCTGCGACAGGTCGCGCGTGACGATGCTCTGCTCCTCGACCGCGCTCGCCGTCGCCACGACGTTCTCGCGCATGATGTCGACCGAGCCGCTGATCGAATCCAGCGCGCCGACCACCTCGCTCGACAGGCCCTGCAGGCCGTTGATCTCGGCACCGATCTGCTCCGTCGCGCGGGCGGCCTGGTTGGCGAGGTTCTTGACCTCGCTCGCGACGACCGCGAAGCCACGTCCGGCTTCTCCGGCGCGCGCCGCCTCGATGGTGGCGTTGAGCGCGAGCAGGTTGATCTGCGCGGCGATCGACTGGATCAGGCCGACGATGCCGGTCATCGACCCGGCAGCCTCCGTGAGGCGCTGGGTGAACCCGCCGGCCGCCTGGACCCGCTCGAAGGCGGCGTCGGTCGCGCTGCGCGAATGCCCCATGCTCTGGGAGATCTCGGCGACGGAGGCGGCCAACTCCTCAGACGCCGCCGCCATCATCGCCACGTTGCTCGAGGTCGTCTCCGCGGCGGCGAAGGCCGCGCCGGACCCGTCCGCCGAGCGGCCGATCGCCTGGTCGATCTCGGTGAAGTTGCGCTCGATCAGCCGGCGAAGGTTGGCCAGCAGCATGACCTGGTCGGTGACGTCGGTGGCGAACTTCACGACCTTGTAGGGGCGGTTCGCGGCGTCGAAGATCGGGTTGTAGGTCGCCTGGATCCAGACCTCGCGGCCACCTTTCGCGATGCGCTTGTACTGCGCCGCCTGGTACTCCCCACGCTTCAACGCCGCCCAGAACGCCGCGTACTCGGCGCTCTGCCGGTAAGCCGGCTCGACGAACATGCTGTGCGGGCGCCCGCGAACCTCCGACAGGTCGTAGCCCACCACTGCGAGGAAGTTCGCGTTGGCATCGAGGATGGTGCCGTCGAGATCGAAGGCGATCACCCCTTGCGCCTTGTCGATCGCCGCGATCTGGCCCGCCCGGTCGGCATCCTCGGCCTTCTGGCGCGTGATGTCGGTGGCGAACTTCACCACCTTGTAGGGCTTGCCGTCCCGCCCGATCATCGGGTTGTAGGAGGCCTCGATCCAGAGGTCGCGGCCGCCCTTCGCCATCCGCCGGAACTGGCCTGCGCTGAACGCGCCGGTGCGCAGTCGATCCCAGAACGCCTTGTACTCCGCCGAGTCCCGGTACTGCGGGTCGACCAGCATCGCATGCGGCTGCCCGACGAGTTCGGGAAGCGTGTAGCCGACGGCCGCGAGGAAGTTCGCGTTGGCGTCGAGGATTCGGCCCGACAGGTCGAATTCGATCACCCCCTGGACGCGGTCGAGGGCGGCGAGCTTGGCGGCGGCTTCGACGGTCTTGCGTGCGGCGAACATGGGCGGATCGTCCCGGCGTGGCGACTCGGAAGGAGGCGCTGTCGTAATTGCAATTCAAGATTGCAATTTCGCCGTTAAAATTTCGTATGCACTACGGATCGGCTGGCGGGCCGGGCGGCTTGGCGGGTTTGGCAAGGATGCCTTTACCATTCGCGGACAGGATCGCTCCCGACCGTCGCGTGCTCCTGCGCGACCGCTCGAAGGTCGTCGCACGCCCATGATGTCCCGCGCGGAACGCACGCCCCTGACCGACTGGTGGTGGACGGTTGACCGCGGCCTGCTCGCGGCCTTGGCCGCCCTGATGGTCGCCGGCCTGGTCTTCCTGATGGGCGGCGGCCCGCCGGTGGCCGAGCGCATCGGCCTGCCGACCTTCTACTTCCTCAACCGCCAGGCGATGTACCTCGCCCCGACGATCGGGTTGATCTGCGCCGTGTCGTTCCTGAGCCTGCGCGGCATCCGCCGGCTCGCGCTCGGCACCTGGCTCGTCGGCGTCGCCCTGTGCCTGCTCGCCGGCAAGTTCGGCCCGGAGATCAAGGGCGCCCACCGCTGGATCCAGTTCGGCTCGTTCGGCCTGCAGCCCTCGGAGTTCGTGAAGCCCGCCTTCGTCATCGTCGCCGCCTGGGCGTTCTCGGAAGGCGCGCAGCGCCGCGACATGCCGGGCGGCTTCCTCGCGATCCTGCTCCTGCCGATCACCATCGTGCCGCTGCTGCTGCAGCCCGACTTCGGGCAGACGATGCTGATCACGCTGGTGTGGTGCGCCCTGTTCTTCGTGGCCGGCCTGCACCTGATCTGGGTGGCGGTGCTCGGCGTCCTCGGCCTGACCGGGGTGTTTGCCGCCTACACGTTCTTCCACCACGTGCGCGAGCGCTTCAACCGCTTCCTCGACAAGGATTCCGGCGACAGCTTCCAGACCTTCTGGTCGCAGGAATCGTTCCGCTCCGGCGGGTGGTTCGGCACCGGCCCGGGAGAGGGGATCGCCAAGCGCCACCTGCCCGACGCGCATACCGACTTCATCTTCTCGGTGACCGGCGAGGAATTCGGCGTCCTGGTCTGCCTCTGCCTCGTCGCTTTGTTCGCCTACATCGTGCTGCGCGGGCTCAAGCTCGCGCGCCGCACCGACGACACCTTCTCGAGGCTCGCCATCACCGGTCTGATCACCCTCTTCGGCCTCCAGGCCTGCATCAACATGGCGGTGAACACCCAGCTCATGCCGGCCAAGGGCATGACGCTGCCGTTCGTCTCCTACGGCGGCTCGTCGCTGATCTCGCTGGCGCTGGGCATGGGCTTCCTCGTGGCCCTCACCCGCAAGCGCCCGCGCACCACGATGCTGAGCCAGAAGCCTCCCGGCACCGCGCCGGCCACCGTCGCCGGGGTGATGCGGTGACGGTGTTCACGCCCACCATCCTGCTCTGCGCCGGCGGCACCGGCGGCCACCTGTTCCCGGCCGAGAGCCTCGCCCACGCGCTCCGCGCCCGCGGCATCCGCGTGGTGCTCGCCACCGACGCGCGGGTCGATTCCATCGCGGACGGCTTCCCGGCCTCCGAGGTCGTCACGATCACCTCGGCGACGCCGTCGGGCCGCTCGATGCTGCGCCGGGCCGGCGCGGTGCTGACGCTGGGCCGCGGCTTCGCGGAGGCCGCCAAGGCGGTCAAGCGCATCAACCCTGCGGCGATCGTCGGCTTCGGCGGCTACCCGACCGTGCCGCCGATGCTCGCCGGGCAGATCCTGCGGGTGCCGACCATCATCCACGAGCAGAACGCGGTGATGGGCCGGGCCAACGCCTTCCTGGCGCGCGGCGCCCGCACCATCGCCACCGGCTTCAAGGAGGTCCGCGGCGTCCCCGACAAGGCGCGCGCGCCGCGCATCCACACCGGCAACCCGCTGCGCCCGGCGGTGATCGAGGCCGCCAAGGTCGCCTACCCGCCGCTCGGGCCGACGGACGTCCTGCACCTCCTCGTCTTCGGCGGAAGCCAGGGCGCGCGGGTGATGGGCGAGGTCGTGCCGAAGGCCCTGGCGCAGCTGCCGGCTGCCTTACGCGCCCGCCTCCACCTCGTGCAGCAGGTCCGCCCCGAGGACCTGACCGCGGTGCAGAACGACTACCTCGCCATGGGGCTCGCCGGCCTCGAGGCGGCGCCGTTCTTCAAGGACCTGCCCGGGCGGATGGCGGCGAGCCACCTCGTGGTCGCGCGCTCGGGTGCCTCGACGGTCTCGGAGCTCGCCGCCATCGGCCGCCCGTCGATCCTCGTGCCGCTGCCCGGGGCCCTCGACCAGGACCAGGCGGCCAACGCGGCGACGCTCGCCAAGATCGGCGCGGCGCTGGCGATGGCCCAGACCGCGTTCACGCCGGACCGCCTCACCGCGGAACTCGTCGACGCCTTCGAGAATCCTCAAAAATTGACCGCGGCGGCCGACGCGGCGAAAAGCGCCGGCATCCACGACGCCGCCGAGCGGCTCGCCACGGTGGTCGTCGACACGGCCGCCCGCACCTGAGTCTTCCGGGACGCACGCCTCGGCGCAGTCCCGCCATCGAACGGTTCTTCCTATGAAACGGTTCTTGCCATGAAGCTGCCCGACAAGCTCGGTCCCATCCACTTCATCGGCATCGGCGGCATCGGCATGTCCGGCATCGCCGAGGTGATGCACAACCTCGGCTACACGGTTCAGGGCTCCGACGCCTCCGACAACGCCAACGTGCGGCGGCTCGCCGACAAGGGCATGAAGACCTTCGTCGGCCACGCCGCCGGCAACGTCGAGAATGCCGGCCTCGTCGTCGTCTCCACCGCGATCCAGCGCGACAACCCCGAGCTGATGGCCGCCCGCGAGGCCCGGCTCCCGGTGGTGCGCCGCGCCGAGATGCTGGCCGAGCTGATGCGCTTCAAGTCCTGCGTCGCCATCGCCGGCACCCACGGCAAGACCACGACGACCTCCCTCGTCGCGACGCTGCTCGACGCCGGCAACATGGACCCGACGGTCATCAACGGCGGCATCATCAACGCCTACGGCACCAACGCCCGCATGGGCGAGGGCGAGTGGATGGTGGTGGAGGCCGACGAATCCGACGGCACCTTCCTCAAGCTGCCGGCGGACGTCGCCATCGTCACCAACATCGACCCCGAGCACCTCGACCATTTCGGCTCGTTCGACGCGGTGAAGGACGCCTTCCGGCGCTTCATCGACAACATCCCGTTCTACGGCTTCGCGGTGATGTGCATCGACCATCCCGTGGTCCAGGACATGGTCGGCCACATCGAGGACCGGCGCATCATCACCTACGGCGAGAACCCGCAGGCCGACGTGCGCCTGATCGACGTGGACCTCCGCGGCGGCCAGAGCCGCTTCCGCGTGATGATCCGCGACCGCCGCCCCGGCTTCCGCATGGAGATGGAAGACCTCGTCCTGCCGATGCCGGGCAAGCACAACGCGCTCAACGCCACCGCGGCGCTGGCCGTCGCCCACGAGCTGGGCGTGTCCCCGGAGGCGATCCGCAAGGCGCTCGCGGGCTTCGGCGGCGTCAAGCGCCGCTTCACCCGCACCGGCGAGTGGAACGGCGCGCAGATCTTCGACGATTACGGACACCATCCGGTGGAGATCAAGGCGGTGCTCAAGGCCGCCCGCGCCTCCACCGAGGCCAAGGTGATCGCGATCGTGCAGCCGCACCGCTACTCGCGCCTCGCCTCGCTGTTCGACGACTTCTGCACCTGCTTCAACGACGCCGACACGGTCATCGTCGCCCCGGTCTACGCCGCAGGCGAGGCGCCGATCGAGGGCATCGACCGCGACGGCCTCGTCGCAGGCCTGCGCTCCCGCGGCCACCGCGACGCGCAGGCGCTGGAGCGTCCGGAAGACCTCGCCGGCATGGTCGCCGCGCACGCGATGCCCGGCGACTACGTCGTCTGCCTCGGCGCCGGCAACATCACGCAATGGGCCTACGCCCTGCCGGCGGAGCTGGCGGGGCTGAAGGGGTGAAGCCGTGCGCTCGTCCGATACGCAACGGACGAGCCTTCGCAGGAGGTTGCGCCGAACGGAGACCGAAGCCGAACGCAAGTTATGGCTTCGCCTGCGCGATCGAAGACTCGGCGGGTTCAAGTTCGTGCGGCAGGAGAGCATCGGCGCCTACATCGCGGATCTTGCCTGTCGTGAGGCGAAGCTCATCGTCGAAGCCGACGGATCGCAGCACGCCGAGAGTGCAAGGGACGCCGTTCGGGATGCCTGGCTCAAGGGCCAGGGCTATCGCATCCTCCGCTTCTGGAACCACGAGATCATGAACACCCCCGACGCCGTGATCGACACGATCCTCGCCGCGCTGCCCCCCTCTCCCCGCGGGCGGGGAGAGGACGCCCGACACTTCGTCGTGTCGGGCGTGAGCCCGCAGGGCGAGGGTGAGGGGGTCTCGACGATCGTGCCTCGTTCGGAACCGCCCCCTCACCCCCGGCTGCCGCCTCGCTTCGTCGACGACGAGGTCGACGAAGCCCTCTCCCCGCGTGCGGGGAGAGGGGGGGCGCACACATGACCGCCTTCGCCGACATCACGCCCGCGATCCGCGCCGGCGCGCCGAACCTGCGCGGCCGGCTGCTGGCGAACCCGTCGCTGGC
>NZ_VRUX01000211.1:0-6779 GCF_008039885.1 Methylobacterium sp. WL103 | reverse complement strand
CCCGCCCCGCGCGTCGCGGCGGCCCTGCCCGGCGAAGACCCGGGCGGATTCGAGGAGCCGCTTTCGCTGGCCGCCCCCGGGCTGTCGTCGGGGCCGATCTACTGAGCGCCAAGGAAGCGACGAGTGTGCCTCGCGTGCCCCACCGGATCGCGAAAGCGTGGCCGCCAAGGTCGTCCGGCTTGACTTGAGCGTGCCCCGGGCCAACGTCGCCGGATGCAGGACACCTCGCGGAAAGCACCCGCCATGCGCTCGAACGCTCTCTCGGTCGCCGTCGGCGTCGGCCTCACCCTCGCCGGCTGCCTCCAGCCGGCCTTCGCGCGCTCGGCGCGGGAGGACATCGAGCCCTCCGAGGAGCGCGCCTTCCCGTTCGACGCGAACATCCCGGCCTGCCAGGATGCGGGCGTGCTGGAGAAGGTCTCGACGCAGTTCGCCGAGAAGGAGGCGAAGTTCTGGAACTCGTCCCTGACGATCGTGTCCTACGACACGATCGAGCGGACGGCGTGGCGGCCCTGGGGCCTCGACTACATCCCGCGCCGGTTCTGCAGCGCGACCGCCACCACCTCGGACGGCGTCCGCCGCAAGGTCGACTATTCCGTGCGCGAGAGCCTCGGCATCATCGGCGCGACCTGGGGCGTCGAGTTCTGCGTCCACGGCCTCGACCGCGACCTGAGCTACGCCTACGCCACCGCCTGCCGCATGGCACGCCCGTGAGGCGTGCCGGCCTCGCAATCGCGGCTGCCCGCTCCGCCGCCTTGACGGCCGGCCTCCTCACGGCAGGCGCGCAGGCTCAGGATTACGGCGGCTACGGCCGCGGCAACGACGTGCCCGGCAGCTTCGACTTCTACGTCCTGGCCCTGTCCTGGTCGCCGACCTATTGCGAGACCGCCGGCCAGCGCGACGACCGCCAATGCGCGGCCGGGCGCGGCCTCGGCTTCGTGGTGCACGGGCTGTGGCCGCAATACACCCGCGGCTATCCGCAGAACTGCTCGGCCGTGCAGCGCTCGCCGACCCCGCAGGCGATGGAGGTGGCCGGCCAGGTCTACCCGAGCGAGGGGCTGGCCCGCTACGAGTGGCGCAAGCACGGCACCTGCTCCGGCCTCGACCCGACCGCCTACTTCAACGCCGCGCGGACCGCACGCCTGGCGGTGACGATTCCCGACGACCTCAAGACCTCGGGCTCCGAGCGCCGCCTGGCGCCGATCGAGATCGCCCGGCAGTTCGTGACCGCGAACCAGGGTCTGCGGCCGGACATGATGGCGGTGTCCTGCGCCCGCGGGCAGCTGCAGGAGGTGCGGATCTGCTTCACCAAGGACCTGCGCGGCTTCGCCTCCTGCCCGGAGGTCGCGCGCGGCAATTGCCGCTCGCCCGAGATCACGGTCGGCGCCGCGCGCTGATCCTCGCGGTGAAATCCGCGCCGGACGGCTGGACCCGGGCCGCGCGATCCGCTTGATCAGCGGACATGAACTATCGCCACGCCTTCCATGCCGGCAACTTCGCGGACGTGCTCAAGCACCTCGTGCTGACGCGGGTGCTCGCGCACCTTTGCCTGAAGCCCGCTCCCTTCCGCGCCGTCGACACCCATGCGGGCCTCGGCTTCTACGACCTCACCGCCGACGAGGCCGGCCGCACCGCCGAATGGCTGGACGGCTGGGGCCGTCTCGACGATCCGTTCCCGGAAGCGGTCGAGGACCTGCTGACGCCCTATCGCGCCGCCGTCGCCGCGGTCCGGGCGCGCCACGGTGCCACGACCTATCCCGGCTCGCCGGCGCTGATCCGCGAGTTCCTGCGCGCCGAGGACCAGGGCGTCTTCGTCGAGCTCCATCCCGCCGACCATGCGGTGCTGCGCGAGCGCTTCAACGAACACGCCCGCACCAAGGTGCTCCACCTCGACGGCTGGACCGCGCTGAACGCGATGATCCCGCCGCCCGAGCGCCGCGGTCTCGTCCTGATCGACCCGCCCTACGAGGTGCCGGGCGAGATCGACCGCCTCGGCGCGCACCTCGCCAAGGCGGTGGCGAAGTGGCCGACCGGCGTGTTCCTGGCGTGGTATCCGATCAAGAACCTCGCCGCCGTCGATCGCATGGCGGGCGTGCTCGACGGCGCCCTCGTCCGCCCGGCGCTCCGCCTCGACCTGATGATCGATCGGCCCGACGACACGCGGCTCACCGGCAACGGCCTGATCGTGGTCAACCCGCCCTGGCGGCTCGCCGAGGAAGCCGCCCTGTTCCTCCCGGCCCTGGCCGACCGCCTCGCCCGCGGCGCCTACGGCGCGTTCCGGTGTGAAGTGATCGGGAAGGTCGGTTGAACGGCGCCCTTCCCTCCCCCGCGGAGGGGGGAGGGAATCGACACGCCTCACGCGTGCGCCAGGATCGCCAACAGCAGCAGTGCGATGATGTTGGTGATCTTGATCGCCGGGTTCACCGCCGGGCCGGCGGTGTCCTTGTAGGGGTCGCCGACGGTGTCGCCGGTGACCGCCGCCTTGTGGGCGTCGGAGCCCTTGCCGCCGTGGTGCCCGTCTTCGATGTACTTCTTGGCGTTGTCCCAGGCGCCGCCGCCCGAGGTCATCGAGATCGCGACGTAGAGGCCGGTGAGGATGACGCCGAGCAGGCTCGCGCCCACCGTGGCGAAGGCCTGCGACTTGCCGGCGACGAGCTGGATCGCGAAGAACAGCACGATCGGCATCAGCACCGGCAACAGCGACGGCACGATCATCTCGCGGATCGCGGCGCGGGTCAGCATGTCGACGGCGCGGCCGTAATCCGGCCGGTCGGTGCCGGCCATGATGCCCGGCTTCTCGCGGAACTGGCGGCGGACCTCCTCGACCACGGCGCCCGCGGCACGTCCCACCGCCGTCATCGCCATGCCGGCGAACAGGAACGGGATCAGCCCGCCGAGCAGCAGCCCGACCACGACGTAGGGGTTGGACAGCGAGAAATCGACCGTGACGCCCTTGAAGAAGCGGTACTGCGTGTCGCTGGCGTTGGCGATGAAGTAGTCGAGGTCTGAGGTGTAGGCGGCAAACAGCACCAGCGCGCCGAGGCCCGCCGAGCCGATGGCGTAGCCCTTGGTGACGGCCTTGGTGGTGTTGCCGACGGCGTCGAGGGCGTCGGTCGAGCGCCGGACCTCGGAGGGCAGCCCCGCCATCTCGGCGATGCCGCCGGCGTTGTCGGTGACCGGGCCGAAGGCGTCGAGCGCGACGATGAAGCCGGCCAGCGCCAGCATCGCCGTGACCGCGATGGCGATGCCGAACAGGCCGGCGAGCGCATGGGTGGAGATGATGCCGCCGACGATGACCAGCGCCGGAAGCGCCGTCGATTCGAGCGAGACGGCCAAGCCCTGGATCACGTTGGTGCCGTGGCCGGTGACCGAGGCGTCGGCGATCGACTTCACCGGCCTGAAGTTGGTGCCGGTGTAGAATTCGGTGATCACCACGATCAGCGCGGTGATGACGAGGCCGATCACCGCGCAGCCCAGCAGCCCGCCGGAGGTGAAGCTGACGCCGGTGGAGGTGGTGAAGCTGGTGGACAGGCCGCCGAACAGGGCGAAGTTCACCGCCGCGATCGCCACGATCGACAGCACGCCCGCGGTGATCAGGCCCTTGTACAGCGCCCCCATGATCGACTGGTTGGCCCCGAGCCGCACGGCGTAGGTGCCGGCGATCGAGGTGAGGATGCAGGACGAGCCGATGGCCAGCGGATAGATCATCATCGCCTCGAGCACGTTGCGGCCCGCGACGTCGACCTGGCCGCCGAAGAAGATCGCGGCGAGCACCATCGTGGCGACGACCGTGACGGCGTAGGTCTCGAACAGGTCGGCGGCCATGCCGGCGCAATCGCCGACGTTGTCGCCGACGTTGTCGGCGATGGTGGCCGGGTTGCGCGGGTCGTCCTCCGGGATCCCGGCCTCGACCTTGCCGACGAGGTCGCCGCCGACGTCGGCGCCCTTGGTGAAGATGCCGCCGCCCAGCCGCGCGAAGATCGAGATCAGCGAGGCGCCGAAGCCGAGCGCCACCAGGGCGTCGATGACTTCGCGGCTGGCCGGCGCGAGGCCGGCCCCGCGGGTGAGGTAGAGGTAGTAGAAGGCGACGCCGAGCAGCGCGAGGCCCGCGACCAGCATGCCGGTGACGGCGCCGGACTTGAACGCGACCTCGAGGCCGCCGCCGAGCGAGGTCGAGGCCGCCTGCGCCGTGCGCACGTTGGCGCGCACCGAGACGTTCATGCCGATGAATCCGGCAGCCCCCGACAGCACCGCGCCGATCAGGAAGCCGACCGCCACCTTGATTCCGAGGAAGAAGGCGAGCGCTGCGAAGAGCACGATGCCGACGAGGCCGATGGTGGCGTATTGGCGCTTGAGGTAGGCCTGCGCGCCCTCGGCGATCGCGGCGGCGATCTCCTGCATCCGCTGCGTGCCGGCGTCGCGTTTCATCACGTCGTTGATCGTCACGATTCCGTAGGCGACGGCGCACAGCCCGCCCAGGATGATCAGCAGCAAAGCGGTCATGCACCCGTCCCTTGTTTTCGTGATGCCTGGTTCTCGTGATGCGTGGCGTCGGCTTGGTCGTCGTCGAGCCGAACCCTCAGGGTCCCCTCGATCGGCTCGGGTTCGGCATTCCTTCGCAGAAGTGCCAGACTTGATTGCCAAACTTCGCGGTCGAGCGCAAACGCGACTTTCGATCGGCCCCACGAGATCTTGCTGCGCTGCAGCATAGACTTTTGAATTCTGTTCTTCGGAAGGGCGCTGGTCGCCGGGTGAGTGGCCGTCTAGGCGGCGACGGCGGGCGGCCGCATCGCCGATCGCCGCTTCAGCCGAGCGTTAACCCAGCATTAACCATAGCAACTACTACTCTTGGTTGCATAAAGGAGAGAGTGCTTCACGATGAGCAGCGATCAGGTGGCGAAGCTCGCGGCGACGATCGACGTGCTGACGAGCGCCGTGCAGTTCCTCATTGCGGAGCGCGTGAGCATGCAACCGCCGGCGCTGCACGGCGCCCTGCTTCAGGTGCTGCAGCGCTCGCTCTCGGTTCCGGCGCAGAGCTACGCGGACGAGCGCGGCGCTGCGGTGCAGGAGGCCGACCTCGCGCGCTGGACCCCGATCGTCGCGACGCACCTGATCGACGACGTGCGGCGCCAGCTCGGCCATCCGCCCGTGGCCGTCGCGCCGACCGCGCCCGCCAAGGTCCGGACGATCTCCGAGGCGTTTTCAGAAATGGCTGAACGCGCCCGCCGCGAAAACGCGCGCGGCGCCCTCGGCATCGCGAAAGCCGGGTAGTCCGCTGCCTGATCCGACGGTGCCGACGACCGAGACCGGCACGCCGGCCGCAGCGGCCGCGGCGCGGAACGCGTCGCAGGAATCGGGGGCCACGGTGCACAGAATCTCGTAGTCGTCGCCGCCGGTGACGGCGACGTCGAACAGGTCCGTCCGGCTCGCGATGGCGCGGGTGGCAGCCGGGGACAGCGGCACCGCCGCCGCGTCGATCTCGGCCGTCGCGCCGGCGCCGGCCAGCATCTTGGCGAGGTCGCCGGCCAACCCGTCCGACACGTCCATCGAAGCGGTCGCGAAGCGCAGGACTGCGTCGGCGAGGCCCAGGCGGGCTTGCGGGTGCAGGTAGCGGTCGGCGAGGTGCGCGCGCGCAGGCGCATCGAGCGCCCGGACCCAGCCGGCATCGGGATCGAGCCGCATCCGCAAGCCGAGCGCTGCGTCGCCGATGGTGCCGCTGACGCAGATCCTGTCGCCGACCCGCGCGGTCGCGCGGCGCACGATGCGCCCGGCAGGGACTTCGCCGATCGCGGTGACGCCGATCAGCGCCGGCCCGCCGGATTTCACCGTGTCGCCGCCGAGCAGCGGGCAGCCGGACGCCCGGCTCGCCTGTCCGAGCCCTTCGGCGAAGCGCGCCAGCCAGGCTTCGGTCCAGTCCGCCGGCAGGGCGAGGGTGAGCAGGAAGCCGCGCGGGACGGCGCCCTTGGCGGCGATGTCGGAGAGGTTCACCCCGAGCGCCTTGCGGGCGAGCGATTCCGGCGGGTCGTCGGGGAAGTAGTGGATGCCGGAGACGATCGCGTCCGCCGTCAGCACGAGGTCGTGGCCGGGGCTCGGCGCGAGGCTCGCCGCGTCGTCGCGCAAGCCGTCGGCGCCGGGGCCGGCGAGCGGGGCGAAGTAGCGCGCGATCAGCGCCTCCTCGGTGGGACGCGAGGAAATCACGTGATCGCCCGCCCGGCCGCTCACCCCTGCTTGGCGCCGGCCAGCTCCGCCGCGCGGGTCTGGCGCGCGACCTTGTCGAGCACGGCGTTGACCATGCCCGGCTCGTCGCCGGTGTAGAAGCTGTGGGCCACGTCGACGTATTCCGAGATCGCGGCGCGGGCCGGCACGTCGCGGCGGAACATCAGCTCGTAGGTGCCGGCGCGCAGGATGGCGCGCAGCACGACCTCGATGCGCTTCAGCGGCCAGCCCTGGCTCAGGGCCTGGTCGATCTGCGGATCGATCGCGCGCTGCTCCTCGACGACACCGCGCAGCAGGTCGCGGAAGAAGGCCGTCTCGGCCGGCGGATGCACCACGCCGTCGATCTCCTTGCCGAGCCAGAAGGTCTCGAACTCGGCGAGCGCGTCGAGGACGCCCTTGCCGGAGATCTCCATGTCGTAGAGCGCCTGCACGACGGAGAGCCGGGCGCCGGTGCGCGGGTTGATCTTGGTCATGCGGGTTCAGGCTCTCGTGCGACGGCGGCCGCGCGCTTGAGCGCGAGCACCGCGTGGTCGGCGGGATGGAGCTCGACGAAGACGCCCTGGTCC